>NZ_JACJQM010000073.1:0-27827 GCF_014696655.1 Nostoc sp. FACHB-888
CATCAACTGACAATAATTTGAGTAATTCATCATCAGATAAAGCGGTTGAAGAATCAGTTAATTCTGACTCCGAGCCAGAATCAACTGATTCTTCAACCACAACTAATAATGATGTTCCAGCACTAGAGCCAGATAGTTCACCACAGAATAGTAGTGAACCATCCGACTCATCGTCAACTAAAACTAGTAAACGAAAGAAAACAACTCCTAATACTTCTTCCCAATTTAATATCACTGATAGGAGCGAAATATGAAACGCATCGTGATGATACTGGGGGGCAAAGGTGGTACAGGTAAGACTGCCTTTACTCGCTTGCTACTAGATGTAATGCACTCGAAGGGGATTAATTATCTAGCTTATGACGCAGATACAGAGAATCCAGAACTGTACGAGTACTATCAAAATTTTGGCTCAGGGGTAAGGCTGTTAAACTTCCTAGAGGTGGCAGAGGCGAAACGCTTCTTTACGGAAATCAAAGCGGAATCACCGGACTCAATAATAGTAGATATGCCGGGGGCATCAAGCAATAAAACTAGGGAGATTATCAGTAAGTTTGGGCTGTTCAAGATTGCAGGCGATTTAGGTTATCGGGTAACGCTGGTGACTGTGCTTAACCTTGGTTACTCGGTCATCACTAGCTTAAAAACTATGGCTGACTTCTGCGGCGCTCAAGCAGATTATGTAATAGTGAAAAATCTGTGTTGGGATAAAGGTTCAGGTTTTCAGCGCTGGGAGAACAGTAAAACGTCGGCAGCGATATCTGAATTGAAAGGCATAGAAATAGAAATGCCAGAGCTAGACTACTCAACCTTTGACACGTTGACAGAGAAAGGTCTACCTTACTCAGCTGCGACTGAAGAGAACGGATTTCCTTTTGGAGATTACCTGCTAGTGAGTGGATTTTTAGATCAGGCCAAACCAGAACTTGAAAAGGCTGGGGTTTATCTGGGGTTACAACAACCAGAGGTTCTAGTTGCTGCTGAGTCGAACACCTCAACTTCAAAACAGACAAAAGTTACTGCGTCTACTTCTCGCCAGGGTAAAAAGAAAGCTAATGAACAGCAACGGTAATAGCAACGGCAATCACAGCAATCCTCACTCTGAAACTACCGATTTAGTAGAGAGCAGTGAACTGGGTGAGGTCAAGATAGCATTGGGCAGATTATATAGAGAGTTTGAAAGTTTTAAGCAGTCACAGAAAACTGAACGCGAACGCGATAGGGCAGAGTTACAAGCATGGGCGCAAACGAATCTAATTCAGAATCAACTCCTCAGCAAAGCGATGGTGACAATCGAGATGCTGACGGGGGAATTGAAGAATCAGAATCTCTCCTCGAACGAGTACGAGAAGAGCAACGAGAATTTGAGACAAGAATTAACTCCCTTGCTGACGCAGTTAAAGAATACGCCCAAGTCAACAGCAACATTAGAGAGCTTAGAGTTCAAAGGGCTAAAGAGCGAGATAACAGAATTAAAGCAGAACTGGAATCAACTGTTGAATCACACGCAGAAGTTGACTACGGTTATTCAGGAGTTGAAGAACAGCCCTCCCCCCGAACCCATCACCATAGAGAAAGAGGTTTATCGCTCTGAACCCCTAACTAAATATGGAATGATGGGGTTGATTACGACAATATTTGCTTTGTCAATGTTCTTTTCAATCAATCAATTAATTCCGGTAAAAATCTCGGATGATTTCAATACCTATCTACGAGCTATCTGGCAGCGTACTGGTTATAGTAATGTCAAGCTACAACGGGTAGAAAAGCGTTTGGGGACTGACCGAAATCGAAGATGAAGGGCAATATATAGCGATTGGGGCAAAGGCTTAACGTAATATTTGCCCCAATCATACAAATAATCAGAGATAAGAATGCACAAGCTTACCTTGAGTTGACCACTTCTCATCTAGAAGACGACAAGCGACATAGACAACTTTTTGAGGGTTGCGCTTATGTTTTCCAATCATATTCCAAGAACGAACAGTATAATCACCTTGATAACCTAAAACAAGTGCAAGCTCATCGTAAGTTAACTGCCATTTTTTCTTAAACTCAATTGGGTGCATAAATTTAAATCCATTACTAGGATTTCAGGGTTTTGATGTCTTGATGTCTTGGAACTAAGTGCTTTCTTAAAGGGTTTTTGAGATTGCAGTAACATTAAAAAGCGGTAAAGCCTAACTTCTCGCTACCCTTCAATTGCTTGGATTCTATAAGTTGTGCAATCGCACTCCTTAAATAGCGAACGCTAGGTTTATCTTCACCCCACTTTCGGCTATTTCTAATCGCGGCAAAGCTGACTGGTGTTGCAACGGCTGAAGTAACAATGTTTAAAATTTGCGACAAATCCGCCTCAGAAATACTCAGTTCTTCTAGCTCTGCAATTTCAACGTCTTGGGTAGGCTTTGAGAAAATGGACTCAAGCTGATTAACTGCGTCTGGTGGTGCAATTTTCTCGCCTCTGGGCATAACTGCTGGCTGGTGATGCTGCACCAGTTCCGGGAAAAATTTGAGTAATGTTCTTGCTGGATCTGGTTGACCATTTCCTGGGTGTAACTCTATCTTTAGCCAGTCAGGAATCATGCCGAGATTGCCACCGCTAACAGGTTCAGCAAAGTTATTAGGGTTGGCTTTGAAATATTCGCCACTAGCAACATTAATCTTTCGCAATCCGCCGGCGCTGACAGACTGAGCTACACAACCAATGAAGTTAACCGATTGCTTAAAGGTGTCTGCTAGTCCTGCTGTGGCCTTGCCAACCACAGAAGTTAAGTTGGAGCCATGCAACACAATGATTAATGTACCGCCACATTTGGCGAAGCGAGAAAGTAAATATTGAATAGCCCAAGTGCGATCGCTTTCATCAAGTAGGGATAGCAACCGCATCGCTTCATCAATGACTAACAGTAAGTTTTTGTGGGAGTAAGGTTCACTTGCATCTAAGCCTTTAAGAAATTTAAGCAAGTCACGGGCGACTAGTTTATCTGCACCGTCCGCATCTTTTTCGGGGTATTTCAGAGCAGAAATCAGATTACAACTAAAGGGGTAAACGTCCACCCCGGCTGTAAAGTATTGGGTGTTTAATCCCGAATCTAAAGCTAGAGATAATGTTGCCAAGATTGCTGCTAAGGTTCCCTTACCACCTCGCTGAGTGCCAGCGATCGCAATGACTTGGGAACTCATCATGTCTTCTATTTGGAAACCACTTTTCCTTAAAGCAGCGATGAGTGCGTTTGCTCTATTCGCCAGAGGGAGATGAGTTATAGTCTCTGGTGCAAGCCCATTAGCTGATGGCTGTAACTCCTCCGGTTTAGAAAGATCATCTGCTTGGTGAGTGTCCCGAATATCTACTTGTGGTGATTGCAATTGTTTGATATCTACGGTGGGTGGTAACTGGGTTTGAGCCTGTGCGATAGCACTTACCTCTGACCGATTCAGCCGGCTGTCAATCGTCACATCCTGTAAATGGAGAGCCATACTTTGATAAGTCGGTAGCTGACGACCCTTAAGCTTGCCAAACCAGCCAAACATCCAGCGATAAGCATAAAAACGTTTTCCTGGTTCAACTTGGGTTAAATACTGGCCAATATTTTCAAATTCAGCATGAAGAAAGGCGTACTCTTCTGCTGATTGTCGCTCTAGAAATTTAACGGTATTAGCAAGATGATCCGCTTGATAATTGCTCCGAGTATCATAGTCACCAGCACGGGCAACCGCGTCTATAAAGTTGCCACGTACAAATGGTATTGGTGCAATTTCTTTAGTGCGGTTGGAGTGTTCGACAACAAACCATAGCCATGCAGCACCGCCAATTAAACCACCAACTATAGCCAAAGGATTGACTGCATAACAAACCGCTCCGATCCCAGAAGCTAGCAAGCCAAGTACACGGGTCATGTCTGCTTCGTTCTCAGAAACTCGAGCCATTTCAAATAATTGGTCTTTGCGCTCTTGCAACCATTCAGAAACATTTCCTGCCTCCAGATGGGATAAGGCGGGATAAGAATCACGTAAGTGTTCCGTTTCCTTAGTTGTAATTTTGGGGATATTATTGCAATGCATAAAACAAATGCCTCGTTGAGTAGTGAGTGCCGCCCAACTGAAGAGTTATTGAGCGGCGCTCACTTTAATCTTTGGTCAACCGCCAGATGGCAAAGCCAATTTCACCCGCCATCATTGTGCCGATATTAAATAAGATGCAACCCAAAATCATGAATGGGGCTGTAAATTCAAACGGGTTACGAGCTGCAAAAGTGGTGACAATATCGAATGCCCAAACAGCAATCACAACTAGCCCCGCGCTAGAGCGATCGCGTGTACCTGCGGTCTTGTAGTCTTGCCAGAGCTGGCCTACCAAGTCAATCTTGCCACTAGGCTTGGTTTCAAGCTCATAAACCATGTGATCTTGAAGTTCCCGCCTAGCTGAATCTGGGTTTTTACCCCGTAGGGCATGGGCTTCGATTACTTGAACACCTACAGAAATTATGAATGCCAGGTAAAAGAGAGGGTTGAACGCTGCAAACGGCACATTTAGCCAATTCCAAGTAGGCTCAAACCAAGGGCAAACCGGGGGCCCAGTAAAGATTAATTGCCAAGTTGAATCAGCACTAATTACAGAACCACCAATAAATAAAATCCCGCCTACCAAGGCACGACCCGCGCCACCGTTAGCAACAAACTGATTGACTATAGCGGCGGCTGCCCTAATAGGTAAACCAACAATCATCACAACAGCCTTGGCGCAAAAATCAATGATTTCACCAAGCGTTCGCTTCTTACCCTTGGGTTTACCATCGCTGTTACCAGTACTATTACTTTCTGCACTTGATGAACCTAACGCCATTATTTTCTTCTCACTGGTTTGATATTTTGAACGCTTTTACAAATCTCTTTGGCTTTGTACTTCCACTTCCAAATTCCTTCTTCAATCCGCCCAATACACCTACCCGTTGCGTCAAAAACATCAACAATTTCATCATCTTGATAAAGGGTTGGGTCTGGTCTGGGATTGCGTTTACTACTGTCAAAATAATTCGTGATTCTTAGAGAACGAGTTGTGGGCATGACTCCCGCTTCATATAAGGCATCGCTGGTTTTTGCCCGTTCTTCTATTCGCTTACGCTCTAATCCTTCAGTGGCTTTTAATCTCTCGGCTTCTGCATAAGCCCCCATTTTGGGTACTAAGGGGATAATTACAGGCAAGAAGCAGACACTTACTCCAGCCAAAGCTAAATACAATTGCTTCTTGTACATCTCACTGCACCATTGCGCTAATCAGTGCAAACTTCTCCCATTGCTTTAACTCATGCAGTCGTTTAAATACTGACTCCGCTTCGTTGCTAGGAGCGGTAGAAGATTCACACTCTAACCATGCTTGATGGGCTACACGTGCAATTAACCAGAGTGTGTCTGATTCGCTCATCTTCTCTAATCCTTCGCCCCATGTCTCACACATATCTTTAATGAGTGCATTGTCGTGAGAGAGGGAGTAATATCCTACTGGGTGCGCCATTTTGGTATCCTTTAATGTGTGTACTGATTTCATCCCTGATCTAAGTCACAACTGGGCGAACGCTTTTCTTGACCGGGCAAGCGTTCGCACAATTATTACTCATGAGAACTGTTAGCGAGTTGTACTTTTTCAATGCCATCTAAAACTTCAGATATTGATTGAATGGCATCATTCAAAACCAAGTCATTTGATGTAGTAAAATGCTCTGATGTTTGCAGTCTCCTATATTCGGGAGTAGTTTGAATCAATCTTAAAGTTTGCTCAACACCAGCCAGAATGATTACTATTTCTTCTGTGTTAACATTGCACATCATCATATTATTCACCTCTTATCGCCTCCAAATCCCCTAAGTTAATTTGATGATTGTTATTGACAGAGAATCTTTCATTTACTAATTTCTCCAAAGCTTTTCTGAGCCAGTAAGTGGGAGTTGTGCCATCCATTTCTGCAAGCATTCTGATGGCTGGAGTCAAGTCTTGAGGAACGTTGTAATTAAGCCGCTTGGTTAACATCGGTCGTTTCTCCTAAGTAAAGTTTTTTCATTTCTGATAAAGCAACGGTTCCCGGATTTTCTGGGATTAACAAATTACTTTCTGGAATGCTCCCTTTGAGTAATCTTTCTTTAATCAACATCTGCACAGGCGCGATCGCAAACGCACCGCCACACAAAGTTACTTTGCTACGTCTGGCTTTCACGGATACGTCATCTAGGGCATAAGCCAAGGGAGAATCTTTCATCCATGAATGAATCGCGTTCTCTAACTCACTCCCAATGTCTTCACCATCAGGTGCAATCGCACTTATGCCGTTATCACCAACGGTTGCAGTTTCCAAAATCTCGCGCAGTTGGGAGGGGCGAATCATTTTAGAAGAATCGGTGTTGCTCAATGCTCTGGAGAATTCTTTGATTAGTGTGGCAACGCCACCGCCACCGTTCGGACTACAAGTTACCCGTTTTGGTAATTTGCCGAGATTACTGTATTCGCTGATTGTGGCTGTACCATATCCAATATCAAAAGTATGGAATTGTTTATCGTCAAAGCGTTCGCTTGCCCAAAGTGATGCGCCATATCCCTCTGGAAATCCCAGAAAGCCCAGTTTTGAGAAGCACAGGCGGTATCTAACACCATCTACAGCGATCCACTTGCATTGTTCAATGGCTTTTTTTAGTTCTAATGGGGAAGCTAGCGAGAGTGTTGATAAACGAATGTGCAAGGTTCTACGCTTGGCGCTTGTACCCGTGGACAACTCAAGCAGATTCGGCAGAGATGCAATCGCGCCTAGTGCAAGGATGGGGAAGTAGTCTACTTTGTGATTCTCGGAATCACTCATTGCTATATATTCCTTACCTTGCAGTCTGGCGGAGCTACCAACGACCCAATGCTCTACAACATCTTTGTTGTTTTCATCTTTGCCTCGGCTTAGGCTGAAAGCTCCTAATTCTCCAAATGGTACTGATGGCACACAACACACCAAAGATTCGGTCTTCATCACTGGTGTTGTGCCAGTTTCGTTATTAACGAAAGCCTGATATTTAATACTGGAGCGTCCAGCATCTAGCATCAAATGAATTACCTTTTTTGATGGCATTGATGCTTTCTCTGTTATGGTTTCAGGCTCGTTTGTGTTGGGTGCGTTCGTGCTTATAGATGTTGGTTGTTTTTTAGGTCTTGACATATCGTTTTACCCTCAACTTTTTATCGTCACTGTCACAAGCAAAAGTAGTCATCATCAACTAACGTTTCATGTTTCATGTTTCATGTTTCTGGCGGGTGTAAGTGGCGTTTCACGGTTCTTGTGAGGCTGAAACATTGATGCAACCGTTGAAACAGTTTCATGAAACATTCTTTTCAACACTACTGAGTATCTTGGCTCCCCCTTGTAGGAGCCTGTGACAGCATCGAATTTTGCAAAATCTGAAGTAAAAGGAAGTTAACTACCTCTGCATGGTCATTAATGCCTAATTCCTGCGCTTTGTTGCTGATAAATGGGTGTAGAGATTGCCTGATTGTTACTCGCATAAATTCTCCTCAAAATAAATTTGCAGGCTGAAGTCGCCAAGAATATGTGTATCTTGTCTGCCATTGGCGTTTTTGCCTTGCTTATGAGTGCTATAGTAGATGATAGCTACTGAAGCTGTCAACTAAAACATTCAAGCTTCAACTCTGTTAAACTAAAAAAGCTTACAGAGTCAGAGTCTTAAAGGATATAGTTGAGTAAAGATTCAGTAAGCTGTTGAAGTGAGTAGAAATGGGAGTAACAAAAAAGGCTAAAGTAATGTTTACTTGCGAACATGAAACAAAATCGGATTTAGAAGCGTGGGCCAAATCCGAGCGAAGAACTGTCTCGAATTTAGTTGAAGGGGTAGTTGTTGCCGCCCTTGCCAACTGGAAAGAATCTGTGTCTACAGATGCGATCGCTAAAAACAAATCAAATGATTAACCCATCTGCCATTGATTTAAAATCACTCCCCTGGCTTCTCCCCGTTTTGACAGCTATCAGCGATCGCGATTGGGTACGGTTCAAGGAACTTGAAGTCAGTTTTGCAAACGCTCACGGGGTCGAAACTTGGGCAGATGTTTTCAACTTCCGAATCATGCCCGCGCTAGAGCCAGAGGCTAAAAGATGGCTGTTAGTGACAAAATGCAGCCAAGGTATTAAGTCAGTCAAAATTTTAGATTAATGTCTTTTTGAAGCAGCATCAACAAATTGAATTATTCTTAGTCACACTAATACTATTAATAGAGTGAGGTATTTATTTGGTTTTTGATACTAGTTGAAAACTTATAAAAGCTTTGCTGTGTCTTGGCTTGAGGAAAATAGATAAATTGTTTTATTTTATAAAGCTGAGATATTTATTATTTTTTTTGCCTGACATAATTTACTATTAAATAAGACTATACCCTTAGTTCATCTTTTCTAAGTGTCATGTCACCAGATATACATAAGAAAAGAATGCCTCCCCAAGACTCAACTTGCTTGTAACAAGTTGTTTAACAGTCCTAGAAGACACCCGGTTGTTTTTTGTCGATTAAATTTCTTTATAACCTAATGTTATCAGTTCCTAGTACTTCTTACAACTTCCTACAACGGGTTTAACGAGAAATTTGATTAAAACTTTGGTGAATCTTCGGGGGAGGTAAAGCCCACACAATTTACCTCACAAGGATTTCACAATGGTAGCCACCTTTAACGGTTCTAGTACTACTGCTACTTTTGACGTTCGTGGACATCTAGATCAACTGACTCTAACCCCACTATTATCTGAACCCAGGAATCAGGCGACACAGCCCAATAGTGTTGAGCAAATCTGGACTAACGAGAGCGTTAAACAGCATTGGATTTCATTTGACGCTTTCAAAGATTTTATTAAGCAGAAGTTTGGGCGTGAACGACTTTGTGCAGAGCAGTTTGACGCGATGATTGAGTTTACAGACTCACCGCACCGGATAGCCGAGGCTTTAAGGTGGAAAAAACCATATTCCGGCGTTGTGTATGCTGCGCTGATGCTGAATGCAGATGGTAGTGTCTGGCATTCAATTTTGAGTCTACCAAACGATGATGGCACAAAGCCTTACAAACGGCTAGCTCCATCTTTGAACGGAGATCAGTGCTTCTATCCTCGCGTCGTCCCCACTATTAGAAGGCTCGTTGAGCAACAGATGGGACTTGAGAAAGGCAGTATCCCTGATGATGTGGATTTCTATGAGTCGTTAGCCAATTCCGAGTTACCTGTAATTACGACCGAAGGCGGGGAAAAACTGTTTAGTCTAATCTGTCAGGGATACCCCGCCACCACCAACTACGGCGCGACCTGTGGGGTAGATAAAAAGACCAAGCGATTCAAGCCCAGCTTACAGCGAATGATGAATCGCCCCAAAACTTTGTTAGTTGCCTATGACATGGATTCTAAGCCCTCGGTCGTAGCATCTGTAAACAAGGGGATTGATGCACTGTCAATAGCGGCGCAAAAAGTAGGCTCCTCCGTATCGCGCCCCACCTGGGACGAGTCACTAGGCAAAGGGATTGATGACTTGTTGCTGACACCAAACGGTGAAACGCTTTGGGCCCAAAGCTATAACTTAGCACTGTGTCAAGCCATAGTCACCAAA
Organism: Nostoc sp. FACHB-888; assembly: GCF_014696655.1. NCBI lineage: Bacteria > Bacillati > Cyanobacteriota > Cyanophyceae > Nostocales > Nostocaceae > Nostoc > Nostoc sp. FACHB-888. Next base: position 9,629 of record NZ_JACJQM010000073.1, read on the forward strand.
ATGCTGGGCATTGGGGCGGTAGACGAGGTAAATAGTTTTGAACAACTCGAACAAGTTTTTCAACTCTACGGCACTATTGTAGAGTTAAATATTTTGAAAACTCGCATGAGTGCGGATAATCTAATCGCGGCACTAAATCAGCAAATCAGAGAATTGACCCACGGCAAAGATGCCGTTGAGTCCAAGTCTCATCAGTCAAAGTCTTATCAGTCGAAGTCAAAACTTATCCCGGCTGACATACTGGCATTTGAATTAGCAGAAGATTATCGAGAACGCCTCAAGTACTGCAACGAATACAAGGAATGGAAGTACTATCTAGGTGATGATTCGGGATTGTGGAAATCCCAGGATGACCACATGATCGAAACAATGATTCAGGGAATATTAGATGCCCGTTCAATTGTTGGCTATGGCACTGATAGCTATATAGTCAATATTCGCAAATTCATGGCGCGACGGCTAACTGTTGAAACGTGGCCCCAAAGAACAGGCATCGTTCCATTCCTAGATGGCGTACTGGTGCTGGCTACTGGAAAGTTTGAGAAACACTCACCCGGTAATTATTTAACCTGGACACTGCCCCATCGCTTTGATAATCCCAAGATTCGAGATTGGCCAACAATTCGCAGTTGGTTCCAGGAAGTAACAGAGGGCGACTCCCAAAAAATACAAACCCTCATCTGTTTTGCAGCTGCCACACTTCGCGGTATGTCTCATCTCCAAAAAATTCTTTACCTCTGGGGCAATGGCGGCAATGGTAAAGGCATTTACTCGGATATCCTGACTGCGTTAGTCGGCTCAGAGAATACTTGGAGTGGCAAAATTGAAAACTTGGATAATCCTAATTTCCTGGTAGACATACTCAACAAACGCTCAGTCATTTTTGAGGATCAAGATAAGGTCAATGGCGGTTTGCAAACTTTCAAAACCCTCACGGGGGGAGGAAGCACCAAAGCCAAGGAAGTTTATAAAAAAGCTTGTGATGTTAGATTGTCCGCCACAGTTTTAATTACTTCCAATTATGCAGCGCTCCAAGGCTCTGGGGTCGGCAGATGGCTCAAAAGGCGGTTGATTGTAGTAAACATGAATTACTGTCCACCAATTGTAGATACTCACCTCAGAGAAAAGCTCTACCCAGAGATCGGAGCCTTCACCCAGTACCTACTTACCATTCCAGAGAGTGAAATAATTAACACTCTCAATGGAAAAAACTCTACTGGCTATGATCTCGCTTACTGGGAAATGGCACAAATGACTGACTCCATCGCGGCTTGGGTGGAACGGCATATCGTGCGAGATTTATCAGGAGTTGTCAAAGTCGGCTCCAACAAAAACGAATGGCAAAGCAGCAGTTACCGCCCCGAAATCAGTACACTGTTTGGCTCCTACCATCACTACTGCCAAAATTCCGGGCAACAGGGCAAGAGCTTACCCAATTTCACCCCAGACTTACTGCAAGTCTTAAATCATGTGCTGGGATGGTCTGATGTTAAGCAAGAAAAAACCAGAACTGGCAGTCATTTTTACGGTATCCGGTTAAGAGGCGCTTTCGATGAGGCTCCGTTCCCTTCCGAATCTTCAATCACTTCCAATCAAGCTGGTGATGGAGGTGTGACGGACAAGGTTATGGATATGGTGATGGACTCAAAGCCTTACGGTGACGGATGTGATGGACATTTACAGAAAAATCTTTTTGTAAACGAGGTAAATAATCATCCATCTAATTTTTTGAAGAGTGAAAGTTTGGGCGAGGAGAAAACAGATTGTGTAGAAAGTTTGGGCAAAACTCTATCACCTCCGTCACAACCATCACCTGAGATAGCTATAACGCATACTCCACAAGCATTACCATCCATCGAGCCAAACCATCACCAGTCCGTCACCAATCCGTCACCGGCTCCATCAGCATCCGTCACCACCCGCCAGCCGGTTAGAGGAGATCGGGTGAGGCTACTTTCAGGCGGCGAAGAATATAAAATCTCTTGGGTTTCCTGTGGTAGTGATAAAGTTCTTTTGGTTTCTGCCCTCACTGGAGAGCCGCTCACTGCTCCTTCACCGTTGCGTCCTGGCGCTGCGGCGGGTGGATTAAATCTCATTGATGTTAGTGAACTGGAGTTTTTGGATCAGTTGGGCAACTAATTGACATAAGCTAGTCATCTCAACAGAATCCCCCTTTTCGAGGGTTTATCCCAAAAACCCCAACTCGCATTTTGGGTTAAGGGCCAATCGGGAGAGTTAGCGATCGCCATCGGAAAGGGCGGTACGCCATCGCGATCGGAAATGCGTTGAAAATTGCACTGACGTTGTGTTGCAATTTTCGTTGCATGACAACAGGGCAGTCGCCACTATCCAAACATCCTCTTAGGGATTGCAAGTAATGGATTGAGTACCATTACTTTCAACTGAAACATTTACTTCATATTCTGCTGGACATGTTTCAATTGAGTTACCTTTTCTAAGTTGGATTTCCTGTGAAAGCTGGCAACCTGTAAACTGTGCTTTCTCATTAAAAGATATAAATTTTTGGGCTTGGCAATAAAAATTAGATGACCCGGAACTGGGGCTGGAAACCTGCACGGTCGTATCTTGGCCAAGAATACAACTTGCCAACGAACCATTTGAATAATTACTAATTGTCCCACCTTCACATGTAACTGACGCTTGAGCAGGTAGAGAAACAGCAAAATTGATTGAAAATAAACCAAAAGTTGAAGTTAAAACTACCAAAACTTTGGAGGGAAATTTCATAAAAATACTGAATAGGAGAATAAAATTTGTTACTTCATTTCTACTTTCTTGCTCCTAAACACTGATACAGCAAAGATACTGATCTTGCTTTAAAGTTTCTGTGAACGGTCTAGCTGAACCAGCTTTGAACCACTGAATCAACCAACTAACGCGGAACACAGCGATTTTGGCAACAGTTCAGAACCACAGTTCACGTCCTTGAACTGAGCCAAAATAGAGTTTGGCGGCGATTCTGAACCACGGTTCAGGTTTTTGAACTGAACCAAACCGAGGTGATAGGCTAGACTGTGGTCGAGTCAGCCCTGACTGGCGCTCACGTCAAATTAAGGTTTTGGGGCGCTTACGCGGTCAAATTGACATAAGCTAGTCATCTACCTATTCGCGCATTGGGCAGAAAACGTGATCAGGCGTCACCGTGGTCGGGTAGCAGGACTATATCGCTATAACCCTCTTTTGTTACTTTCAGAAAACAATAATCGAAGCAAAGTTCTGAAACTTTTATATAGTCAAGCTTTGAGCTTTTATTTTCTAACAGTAACTCAAGTTTGTAGACAAAACATGGAGATGGAAGCCTTGAAAGGCTTTCAGCGTTTGGGTTCTACCAAAGTGACAAAAGAGGGATAATCCCGCTACCCGACCACGGTGATGCCAATTACTCTAGAAAATTTTCATAAAGTCTTGCTTGAGTGTCAGATTAGCTAGGGTTGGAAGAACTCTTCAGGAATAAAATCTTCTTCTCCCCAATCCACCCCAGAGAACTCTCCTGCTTCTTCGCGAGAAGCATCACTGACTCCAGCAACTTTGAACAGAGTATTCACCCAAGCTGCACAATTCTCATCAATCAAGGAGTATTGAATATCGCCTTTAGTTTTGTAATTAGTAGCTAGCTGAATAACGGTTGCGATAAAGTTTTCAACAGAGCCAGTTGGAGGCGTAATCTGGTGAGGCTCTAAGTCATAATCAGGCGTGAGTAGACTTGTATGTTCGTCTGGATCAAGGTATTCACGAACTGATTGAACATCAGTTGGTTGATTCACAATCATTTTGAGGAGGTCAGGAACTCCATCGGCTCCTTTGAAGGCACCAATTGTATAGAAATAAGTAGTGCCATCCGGTGTATCCTCTTGCAAAAGGGATTCATCACTAAATCGATCAGTTGCATCAGGATTCACCAATAGGATGAAATGGTGATTCCCAATCGGACTTCCTTCAAGATCACGAGCGCACCAGTAGACACCTGCATTTAACTGACTCATCGTGCATCTTCCTTCTCTAATCAATTTCTAAATGCCAGCACCAGAGATTTGCACTGTGAAAGCTTCTGAACCCCAATAGCTTTTCAGATGCTTTTCAATGGCTTCGAGAAATTCGTCCGTTCTCTCCGTTGAAATAAGTTGAGATAAAACCAAGCATCTGTCGCCCTCTGATCGGGGGTAAATGAGCAATCGTACAGAAAGTTATGCTAAGGCTGTAACCCTTACCGGATAAGCATTCTGCAAATCGATATTTTTCGCAATTCTCGATGTACCAATTAACGTATAGATTATTTGGTGCAGCAATTTAATACGGCTCATCTTGGGTTTGAAGCTCCTAAATTTCCGAGACTTCAATTGGTACAGTTTTATCCGTGGCGATGCCTGCGGCGGCAAGCTACGCAGTATTGAAAATGGCTCATCAAGTCCTTAGCATAAAGTTTCGGTATCACTGCTAATTTCACCCCTTTAACTGCTCACTCATGGGGTTCGGTTCCCCAAGGCGGGATTGATGGGGAGAAGGTTGTTTTAGGTGTAGCGACCTGCAATCATTATTGTTTTCAGCCATAACATGAGCGAAAAATTTCCTTGTTTGCAAGCCAAAACATTTATAATTGCAAGCCGCAACAACTATCAGTACTATTAGCCAAATAGTTCTTATTAAAGCAATCTCTCCAGGATTAATAAGTTTTAAAAAGGCGTTTCATTCTCCCAAATTTATCATTACAACCCAGTAACGTTAAATCCACAAGCATTAGTAATTAATTGTCTTGCAGCAAGCTTGGCAAAGATATTAGAATCATGATTAGGATCGCTAACTTCACCAAAATTTTCAATTCGCTCATCGACAACTTTAGGCGTCGCTAAAAGACTTGTTTGCAAAGTAAGGCGATATGTACCTGTAATAAATCTATTTTCTTCAGCAGTTTCTACACAAGGTACGTCAAATTTCTCTCGTTGATAATTTCCACTATATTGAAAGAAAATTTCAAGATTATTGCCTCCTTGAACCACTTCTGCATTAATAGCACGAACATCTGCTTTGAATGTGTTTCCTTCACAACCTATTCTCACTCCAAATCTTTTTACATCTCTTCTTGCATCGGATGATACAGATTCAGAACGACCATTTATATTGGTTTTTATTTCATCAACTGAATTACAAGCTAATGCAGATAAAGGAAACATCAAAAAAACAATAATTGGAAGTTGAAGCTTAATTAAGTTTTTCATTTTCAACTCCTATTTTTCATTAGGTCGAAATATTGTTAGTTCAGTTTTTGCTCATAAATCCTAGATATAAACTTGCCAGTATCCAAAAAAACTAACTATTTCCAGAGCAAAATTCAAAGTGTTTTAACCCCATTTTATACTCTTACAATCGTCAAAGACTCTGCACTTCGTGCAGAATATTACTTACTTAATTAGGGTATTTGAGGAGTTTTTTCCCAATTTTTAGCTTACTTAAATTGTGACACTAGTTCCAGAACTTACATAAGTCTACTTATACTAGCGCCGAGAGCTAGATTGATTACTTAGCAAGTATTTACAATAGAATGAGCTAGACATAATTAGGATCTTATATAAAATATATTGACTATCATCAACTATTCATAAAAATATAAATATCAGATAGGTTCTGTAAAGATTTCAGCTTATTATTTGTTTATTTGTAAACGCAATTACAACGATTTTCACTTGAGAAGAGGTTGAGCTTAACTCAATAGGTGTCAAATCGTTGTAGGCTGTGGATCACAGGGTCTACAGTCTGGCAATGAAAATCAATCGGCACTTAGCGCCAAAGTTCTAACGCAGTCAGAGATACAGCTAATCTTCAGTCATGGCTTAGATAATGACCGCGATGGCAACGAGACACCGCAGGCATCGCACTTTGTTCGGCATTGTCCCAAGATGGACGTATTCATCAATTGAGAATAGTTTGCAATAACTTCTTAGTGGCTTGTCTCTCAACGGAGTAATAGGGCTTGTGGCGTAGTAGACTGTCCATAATAGACTGCGTAAACCGGACACTACCACCAATCATAAATGAGGTTGCCGCCCCCAACTCGTCTACCTAACAAGCATTACAGGTCTAGAGAATACCTTACACCAAGTGAGGTGCGAAGTCTTCTTGATGCTGCGCTAGAACGCAAAGCTCGTTATGCTCACCGTGATTATACACTGATGTTGCTCATGTTTCGCCACGGTCTGAGGGTGGGGGAAGCTGTAGGTTCAAAGTGCGGCTTAAGGTGGGATGCACTGATGTGGGCCGAACGTCAGATTTTCATCACCAGAGAAAAGGGCAGCGATTCAGGGGTGCATCCCTTGAGAGATGATGAACTGGAATTGCTCAAAGAACTCAGAGAGATGTTGCCCGATAGCAAATATATTTTCGTTTCCGAGCGTGGTGAAGTGATGTCAACTGATGCAGTGCGAAAGCTCATTGGGCGACTGGCTGCACAGGCGGGGCTTGATATCAAAGTTCACTGTCACATGATGCGCCATGCCTGCGGGTACTATCTGGTGAATCAGGGTTACAACACCAGAGAGATTCAAGATTTTTTAGGGCATCGGGATATCAAACACACTGAAAAATATACCAAGCTGAATGCTCGACGCTTCCTGAATTTTGATTGGGGTGATTTGTAAAATATCGTCTATATGGAATTTAAATTTCAACAATTGGATGTCTTTTGTACTGTATTTTAATGGCATTTGAGTACCCATAGTAGAGCAACCGCAAATGTGGTTCACGAAGTATTGATATCTACTTTCTAATAACTGGAATATCAGCTTTTGCTATTGGGTTTGACGGTAGAGTTAAAACCTGTGAACCCCCCTGACAGGATTGCAATCTCTTGTTCGTCTCCAAATCTAAAACAAGAACATATACATTGTAATTTGCACCACTATTATTATTCCCTTGCCCACCAATGTTTACCTCATTCACATTCCAATGCCCATCACTTTCACTATCGCGGTTAGCTGTATAGCAGTAATATTTATTTTCATATGAAGCGTAAACATATAACTCTATACGAAATTTTTTAGATAAGTTCTCAAATGTACCACTGAAGTCACTTAAAGGTGAAACTTTGCTTTTTGGAGAGGGTTGGGTTATCTTTAAAGTTGCGCTGGATTGGGGAAGTAACGAACTATCTGTGGTTGCTCTCGGTATTATTAGTGTCGGCTCCGGTTTTTTGAAAAAAGGTAAGCCAGCAGTTATAAACGCTGCGAAAATTACACCAACTGCACTTATAATTGCTATTATAATAGGTGATGAGAATTCTTGTTGATTATTCCTCTTTATAAGCCGAATTTCTTCAATATTTGTATTATTGACCAATAAGTCAGTATAGCGGTTATATGGCTGGCAGCCTTCAGCTTCTACCCTTATGTTTACATTAACAACACTGCCACTAATAATCTGAATCGAAAATCTAAAAACTCCTTCTGTGTCAGTATAGGTTACAAATGGAGTTCCTAAACCTTCAAATGAAACTTTAGCATCTTTGATAGGTTGACTCTTTATATCAACAATTCGACCTATAAAATTAGGCATATATTCAATTAGGTTAGGAAAGAGTTACTGATTATTTAAGCATTTCATTTATTCTAAGTAAATACTGATACAAAAGATTACTCGTAAATTTAATTTTAACTATTTTTTTGTAATTAATTATTAAGTTTTTATGAACTTCTAAATATTAGTTATTTTCCTCTTGTAAGAGGAAAATAACTAATATTTGTATTAAGCGACTTTTGCCAATAAACCTGCCTTTAAAGTTTAGTTTATTGGCATGGGGAAATGAAAATGTCGGGAAATAGTAGTTTGACGACATCTCTTGAGAGCGACATTTCAAGAGAGGGGCAGGGAACATCAGCCATCATTTACCTCCAAAAGCCGCCTTAACTCCTGCTTTAAAACCTCCGGATCTGGCAAATAAAGTTGATATCTTGACACAAAAAGCTGATTAGAAATACCACCCGTCGCATACTCAACCAAAATCTCATCCTTATCTCGCGCCAACACAATCCCTATCGGCTCGTTGTCATCCTTCATATTCTCCTCAGCGCGAAAATAATTTAGATACATATTCATCTGTCCAATATCCTGATGACTCACCGCTTGCGTCTTCAGATCGATTAAGACAAAACACTTGAGAATGCGATGATAAAACACCAAATCCACAAAAAAATGCGTGTTGTTTAACGTAATTCGGTATTGCTGCCCAATAAATGCAAACCCCTTGCCCAACTCAAGTAGAAACTTCTCCAACTCAGCAATTAAACGATTTTCTAACTCACTCTCACGATAATTGCGGTCTGGTAAATCCAAAAACTCGAACACATAAGGATCTTTGACCACATCCCGCGCCGACTCGATCCGTTGCCCATCCTTAGCCAGTGCCAAAATCTCTGCCCGATCCTTACTCAACGCCACCCGCTCAAACAAAGCCGAATCCTTCTGGCGTTTCAACTCCCGCACACTCCAGCGATCTTGGATGCACTGCTGCTCATAAAATGACCGCGCCAAATCATCGGAAATAGCTAAAAGCTCCGTATAGTGCGACCAACTCAATTTGCCAGACAGTGTTTGGCAATTCTCATAGTTCAAATAAAACAGACGCATATACTGCAAATTAGAACGGCTAAACCCCTTACCATACGTAGCTTTCAAATCTCGTGAAAGCACCTGTAACAACTTACTGCCATATTCTGCCCGTTCCTTGCCCGCTTGCTCAAACTCGACAATATAACGCCCAATCTGCCAGTAAGTTTCTACTAAAACTGAATTAACCTGCTCAAAAGACCGTTGTCGCCCCAACGCCAAACACTCACTAATGCGATCTAACAACTGCTGATATGAACCATCATTAACCGTTAAATCACTCATAACTCAAACCCCAACGAGAGCCAACTGCGTCTGAAATCTCCAAACAGTTGTAATAATGTAATTATGTAAATAAATACAAGTGTAAGAATGTAATTTATTACATTAGCTTTTTAGCTCCTCCTCAACTAGAGCAATCATATATTCCTTAATGGTCATGCCTTTTTTGGTAGCACGGATTTTAATCTCCTGGTGCTGTGCTGAGGTAACTTCAAAAGTAACTCGCTTGCTTTTGCCATTGTTAGCTTCTTCTATCTCTATAGTGCTAGGCGTTTCAGCACCATTGCGACTTTCCACCCACGCTGCTGCTTCATCTTTTACAGGCGTTTTCGGAACACCTGGCCTCAAGCTTAGTTTTTGTGATTTTTTAACTTCTGCCATGATTCGTTTCCTCTCTTGCTTCTAATATCTCCTCAACAACTGCTCGTACTTCATCACTGGCAGCACTTTTCGGGGCAGCCTCCAAAACAGTACTACCAATGTTTAAGCACTCAGCAAATGCTACCCTTTGACTTATTTGTGCTTTCAGCACTGGAAAGGGGTATTCTCCTAAAACTTCCGTCACCTCTCGCCCAAGAGCAGTGTTCGCTATTTTTCTGTTGATCAGAAATGCTGCTGTTAAGTCTGGTTTATATATAGTGGCCTCTTGTACCAGTTCTACTACCTCATGCACCGCCCACACGTCCAAGGGAGATGGTTGCACAGGAACCAGCACAAAATCTACTGCCATGATTGCTGATCTGGTTAAGTCAGAAACTCTTGGCGCACCATCAATAAAAACAAAATCATATCCCTGCGCTAATTTGGGCAATTCTTTATGCAAGATAGGGCGATCCAAACCAATAACGCTAAATGGAGCCTCACCATTACGTGCTGCTGCCCAGTCACGGGTTGAGCCTTGAGGGTCAGTATCAACTAGTAATACTCGATACCCTCTCATAGAAAAAGCATGAGCCAAATGGATAGATACTGTGGTCTTGCCACTGCCCCCCTTCTGGTTCAAAACTGCAATTTTCATAAATGTGTTTTTGTAAAAATGTAATTCATTAGGTGATGACAAATCTCAGAAAGTGGCAATACCAAGCTTAATCTCCAGATTACAAATTTACAAATGCACAAAATAACATTATTACAAATGTAATTAATTACAAATATACATCTAGAGCTAGAAATTGGCCATTTCTACAAGTCATGGAGTCTCAGTAGTGTAAAGTTAAATTAATTACACCATATTTTAAGTTAGTTGTAATTTGAAAGGAGAACTAAAGCATAGATTTAATCTTATGATTTCTTTGTTTAGCTATAAATTTATTGATGATAGTTAGGGTCAGTAAGAAATAAAAGTAAGAAAAAGTTTGATTAACAAGCTAAAAGGCTTGAATGATAAGGGTTTCAGTCGCCAAAGTCTCGCTCTTCTGTTGTCCGGTCGTAGCTTATAATTTTTCTTAGCGTACGATTTTCCTTTTTTGGCACGGTGATGCCATGAGCGACACCTCAGTAATCACGTCTGAAATCTTTGTTGCCTATTTGCAGTGTCCTCGCAAAGCTTTTCTGCTTTTATTTTCCGAGGACAAGGGGAAGCCTCATGACTATCCGCTGATTCTGGAAGAACGCCGCGAAAACAATCGAACCCAGTATCTTGAAAAGTTGCTACAATTCCATCCTGAAGGCAGGGAGTATGACACAAAAGCTTTCAGGAAGTATGAGTTTCTGTTTGATGCAACACTTAGGTCAGAGCAGTTGGAAGCTTACTGTGCCGTCTTGACTAAGGCGGATACTAGCTCGGCAAATCGTCGGATCAGCTACCAGCCAACAATCGTCACGGGCACTTACAGCATCACCCCTGAGCAGAAAGCGGAACTACTATTCGTTGGGTTGGTGCTGGGGCAGATTCAGCAGCAAGTACCTGTTTCGGGACAAATTGTGGGTATGGATGGGAAAGCTCACCGAGTTCAATTGGAAAGCGGCTATAAGAGCATCAAAGCATCGTTGAAAACGCTTGAAAACTGGTACAATAATCCATCAAGTGAGCCTCCTGCTTTAATTTTGAACAAGCATTGCACCTCCTGCCAGTTTCAGCAGATTTGCCGGGAACAGGCAGAGAAGGAGAATAACCTGAGCTTATTGGACCGGATGACACCAAAAGCGATTCAGCAGTACAACAAGCGCGGAATTTTTACAGTTCACCAGTTATCATATTTGTTCAGGCCCCGTCGCAAGCGGAAAAAGCAGAAGAATCCAGAACCCGTGAAGCACAGTCTGGAACTGCAAGCCCTAGCGATTCGGGAACAAAAGATTTACATCCAGGAGTTGCCAGAGTTAACTCGGAAGCCGATAGAGCTGTTTTTGGACATCGAGGGAATTCCAGACCAGAGGGTTTATTACCTGATGGGGCTGTTGGTGCGGGAGGGAGAAAATTACACCCAGCATTCCTTCTGGGCAGATGTTCCGAAAGATGAACAAACGATTTGGGAGCAATTACTTGCCAAGATTAATGAATTTCCTGAAGCACCGATTTATCACTACGGGAGTTATGAGCCGAAAGCGTTTCATGAATTAGCTAAAAGATATTCGACTGATATTGAGAAAGTCACAAAATATTTAATCAATATCAACTCATATATTTACGGAAAGATCTACTTTCCCATAGTATCAAATTCCTTGAAAAGCATTGGTGCTTTTATAGGCTTTGAGTGGACAGAATCAGGCGCATCTGGATTACAAACTCTAGTGTGGCGTCATCAGTGGGAAGTCGAGGCTGAAAATTGCTTAAAAGAAACGTTGATTCAATATAATATAGAAGACGTCTTTGCACTAGAACGCATTGTTGAAGTACTAGAAAAAATTTTTTTCGCCAATAATAACTTTCCTACGGCTAATGTCGATGAGATTAAGACCGAAAGCCATCTTAAGTGGGGAAAGACTAATTATCAAAGTAACGATTTTGAAATAATCAATAAATGTGCATATTTCGATTATCAACGAGATAAGATATACGTAAGAACCAATAAAAGATTAAAAAAAGTTGCAAAAGAGAAAAGTACTATAGTCAAGAAATTCAATAAAATTGATAAAACTATTATATTGCCGATTCAAGCCTGTCCAAAGTGTGGGCATGAAAATGTGCATAGGTTAAATTCCCCCGGCAAAGTTGTTATAGACTTGAAAATCATAAAAAATGGAATTATAAAATGGGTTACTCACATTAAAGGAAATCGCTTTATTTGTCCAAATTGTAAAACACAGTACTCTACCGTAAACCTCAAAGAGGTTAGCAAATACGGATCTGATTTAATAGCATGGTCAATGAATCAATATATAACTTATAGAGTTGGACTTAATAAAGTATCAGACATGCTCAAAGAAAATTTTAATGTAATGATACCTAGCAATAATATTTACCGCTATAAATCGGTTTTAGCCGAGAAATATAAAGCTACATTAACGGAAATTATGAAGAGCATAATCGAAGGCAATTTGATTCATGTTGATGAAACGGATCTAAGCGTCAAAGGATTTTCCTCTCCATATGTTTGGGTTTTTACTAATATGGATTCAGTATTTTATTTGTTTAAGCCTTCAAGAGATGCTAGCTTTTTGGAAGAACTATTGAAAGGATTTAAAGGTGTTTTGGTGTCGGATTTTTATTCAGGATATGATGCTTTAGATTGTTATCAGCAAAAATGTTTAATTCATCTAATTAGAGACTTAAATGGAGATATCTTTAAAGAGCAATTTAATAACGAATTGAAGGATATTGTAGTTTACTTTGGTAGATTGCTAAGGGAAATCATTGCTACTATAGATAGATACGGATTGAAGAAGCGAAATCTTGATAAACATAACAAAGATGTTGAAAAGTTTTACAAAGAGGTAATTGATAAAGACTATAAAACAGAAATTGCCAGGGCGTATCAAAGAAGATTTCTTAAAAACAAAGAAAAGTTGTTTACATTTTTAAATCATGATGAAGTTCCATGGAATAATAATAATGCAGAACATGCTATTAAACCATTTGCTAGATTCCGGCAGGATGCTGATGGGGTATTGACAGAAAATAGTATTAATCATTATCTTGTTTTATTAAGTGTCCAACAAACCTGTAAATATAGGGGTATCAGTTTTTTGCAATTTCTGCGATCTCAAGAAACAAGTATTGACAAGTATTCGAAGTTTTCTTGATTTTTAAATATGGTCTTCTATCTTGTAGGTATACCTGGATGCCTAAGCCAGGAAGTCACCAGGGGCAAGATAGCCTGAAAGTATTGTGGTGTCGGTGAAAGGATAATATTGCCGGAATGGCAAACTTATACTTCCAATTAACTTCGGCAAAATTATGGGTTCTTGTCAGATTTTGGTGATCATTGAAAGTTACGCACTTTAAGGCAGATGGCAGACGGCAGAAGGTTTTAAGACATTTTGTTATCCGGGCGAGGAACTTGTGACCTTTTGGGGGCGATCGCTTACAGCTTTCTTATATATAGTCATTGCGTTACACGTATGGGCTAATTCGTGTAATAAGAACCTCAAAGTCTTATCAATTCATTGATACCCCGGCGCTCATGCCGACAACTAACGCCATAAAAATACCCCCAGAATATGGGGGCTATTGATGTGGTTCATGTTCCTTAACGGACAGAAGAGAATAACTCTGGTTCGGTATAGAGATTTCTGTATATATGCCCATCTTACATGAGCTGTTGGTGGATGCCTGAGTGATTGCTGATTCTTCAAAATCGCTTCACAACAACTTATCAATAACTGTGCTTTTACACCGTTAACCATTGCTTATATTTTCCGAAAGCTTGTTCAAATGTTCAATCCGGCAGCAACCACGCCGCCATTGATCTTTAATCAAAGGATAATAACTAGCCCAAATACTTCCATCTGGGACTGAATATAAGAACGTGATTACAGCCTGTTGTGAGCCAAAGTTAGAGGTACTCACTTGGATCTCATCCCCAACAGTAAAAGTCTGTCCTTCACAGTTAGTTACTGTCTCTAATTTTTTATATGGTGGTATTCGTTTCTCTAGTTGCGGTTGTTTATTTTCTCGTTCTGGTTGTGCTAATTCTATTGCTTCGCTTAAAGAGTCTTGAGTTAATTCTTCTACATTAACTGTTGCCATCTCTGCGGTTGATGTCAAGTTAGACGAGTCTATAGCTGCATTTACTTTTTGAAGTCCAGCTTCAGAAGTAGCTTGAGGGGTACTGTTTGATGACTCCTCTTCTTTGCTTTGACTCTGGTTATTCAAAACGTGTAACTCAGGTACACTATTTTGATTTTCTTTTGGTGCGGTGGTTGATGATGATTCAGATGGTGCAGGGGTATCAGTAGTTTCTTGCTTGACAACACGTACAATAGCTGGTTTTTGAGGCGCAGAATTTTCTGGTGATGGTGAACTATTCGTTTTATTGGATTTACGTTTGGGCATAACTGATTATTTGCAGGGATACACTCTTTGGCATTAAGGAAATGATTAATAACAGGGTGATGATTACGCCTGCTATGTTGGATTAACTTCGGCTTGCTCGTGGGTATTTGATGGTGGCGTTGTTGATAAGTTTTCAGTTTTTGATTGCCTAGCACCCATATATTTAATGCATTCTCCTGATTGAATTACTAAGTCAGTCCCGACACGACGCACCTGAAAATTCCAGAAACACTTCACCGAATTGGGCGGTAAAAATCCTTGGAGTCTCAGTTTAAAATTTTTGGGAGTATCATTTATGCTCCGAGGCTCTTGCTGAATCTTGACTTCTACTATTCCTGAGTTAAAATCCTGATATACGACAAGACCTTGAACAGAAAAATTATCAGCTAGTGACTGAAATTCCGTCTGAACTGATTCGGTATCCTCCGATGGTTTCCTCACACTTATTAAACTCACATCTAGCCCTATGCCAGAGGTTTCTAATAGTGTTTTAGGGTAGACAGTCCACAAATAATTTTGTGATAAATCAAGTTGAGCTTGAACTACTTTCGATGCTCTTTTTTTGAGAGTAGCATTCAGTATTACACCATCAACAGTTATTAGCTGACCTTTATAAATAAGCTCCTGGTCAGGAACATATCTTCCCCATAGCCGCCCAATTGCACGATATTGTAGAGAATCTGTCGGCGTTATCGGTTGATTATTTGATGATAATTGCTGTGTATCGGTAGTAATGTTCATGCTTATACTATTCAATATGTAGTTGATATTTCTTGTAAAACTCAAAAATATTTTGGTGATATTTATCGAATCAAACCTCAATCATTCATCTAGACTACTATTACCACAACTCAAGTAACTTTCCTGCAATATCTACAAAGACAATCCTCTACTTCTTGTTTCACGAACAGGCTGTGTCTCTTGAAGTGGTTGTGTCTCCTGGAGGTATTCTGATAATACCTCTGATGCTTTGTGCCAAAGGTCAATATCTTCTCTCAACACTTCTCCGACATGAATTGGTGAATACTCTAACTTACTTTGAGAGATTTTATTAACCGCTACACGAAATATTTCACCCCTTGTATCATGTGTATACACTAATTCTTTACCCTGTTTTATCAAAGTAGATTGTTTAAATCTCAGACTATCTTCACCACTATCTTTGAGAATATGATTGGTTATTCCCACAGCGATAGGCACAGCTACAGTTAATAACTCCTGCCTAAGTTGCTGTTGGTCTGTGGGTGATAATTGAGATTTAAGTTGTTGTGATGCTAAATTAGATTCAGCAATTAACACCAATGCTCTAGCTTCCTCCTCGCTCCATAAAGCTGGGCTGGCTTTTAAAATTTCTTCAACCTCATGGGTTGGTTGACCATCGGTGAGAGCTTTGGCTGCAACTGCTTTATCTCGGTCTATGACTAATTCACGTTCACTACCAGTACTGTAATGCCTATATAACTCCAATGCTTGCTCAGAAGTTAGAGAAGATTTCATTTCAGACATAGATTCAGATTTGTTAGCAGACATTGGGAGATTATCTGTAGATTTAGTAGATAATGTGTAGTTGATTATCTGCTGATTATTTGCCATAAATTGAGCATTTTCTAGCATTTCAGTCAAGCGTTTAATCTCGCTGTCGTCCCGTTTGGGTTCATAACTTACCCCTAATTCCGTCTGAAGCTTTATAAAAGAACACTTATATTTATTGAGATTTCCTCCCTGTTTCCAAAGTAGACGAGGGCTACCATCTTCATTAACTGAACCTACATCAATACCAAACTTGATACCCCTTACCCTGCCATGACCGTAATAACTAACGACAGCTTTGACTTGATGCTCTTTCCATAACCGCTCAATTAACTGGGGCATCGTGGGTTTGTCTGCTGCTACTTGCTCAATAGCTCGGCGCATTATTTCTTCGCCTGGAAGCCCTAAAAGTTCGACCCGTTCAAGCTGATTACGAGTCATAGCTTTTTGCTTACTCTCCCAACTACTTTGGACTTGAGTTAGGTGAAATTCTCGCTCTATTAGTCGGGCAGAGTATTCAGAGTGGGCGTAATTATTCCAAGTGCGGATAGATTTACCATCTAGGTTATTAACTCTAGATGCAACAATGTGGGTGTGATCGTGTTCTTTGTCTGAGTGTCGCGCTATAAAGAAGTCATAAGCTGGTAGCTCAGTTTCGATAAAATCGTAAACTAGCTGTTTGAGTTTGCTGTCTGATATCCTTTTTTCAGGTTGTTTAACTTGAGCTTTATCACCTTGAAGCCGCGACAACACAATGACATTCGCAAAGTGCCGTTGGGATAGATTAGCTAATTCGTCATCATTTAGACTCCCATCAGCTTTAGGAATACTCAGCATTAAGTGATAGCACGGGTCTTTTAGCTGGGGGTTAAGATGGGCTGATAAGGTAAACTGCTCTACCAGTTCATTGGTACTTCTCCCGTACATATTCCCGCCAATAATTTTGGCTTTCTCTTTCTCTATTACATATTTAGTAGTGCCACGAAATGATTTGTTAGCCTTGACTTTGGTAATCATTGCCCTGCCCTTCTACCGATGCTTGAGTGAGTGATTGGCGAGTCTGCTCTAAAAGTGTGGTCAGTTCTTCAAGAGTTTTCAGATATGATTTCACCTCGTTAGTCAACGGTTGACTACCAATTTTTACAGCTTCGTTAATAGCTCTGGTCTGTTGGTTTAGATTGTTACCAATTTTCTTTAACTCATAGATAGCCTGTCGGTTGACTTCGGGAATGGTTAACTTAGGATGTGGTAAAGGGTAATCAAATAATCTTGCTCTTATATAGTCACTTTGTACTACTCCACTGCATCGCTGCTCTAGCCTCGCTTTTTCAACATAGCTAGCCCTAAACGTGATGGTTACTTCTCGCTTTTCATCTGGTGCTACTGACCGATTACTTAATGTGTCAGCTAGTTGATTACTGAGATTGATACGTGGGTCTGCTTGCATAAATAGTTAGGCGGAGAGCTATTTTTTTCTTTATTTTTCACCGGGTTATTCGCTGTAGCTGCTACGGCGCTTTGCGCCGAGCAGGTAGGCGAATAACCCGGAACCTCTTGTTGACTCATTTACCCCTTTAATAGACCTGTAAAAGGGGGGTTTGGGGGATACCCCCAACAAGCAAACACGACGCTTTTCCGTAGGAAAAGTAGCCCGAAGGGCGTTACGGCGTATTGCTTGCCTATGCCCTCACGACGGGCTAGGATAAACCAGAACCAAGGGGCACAACGGGAGACTGGGGGAGTACGAGACTTTGGCGAACCACGATTGACTCTGTGCAACAACCTCGGTTACACCGAGGGCAGGGTCTGTTTAATAATGCTGTCAACAGCCTTTGATACTAAGAATGTTGATTCATGGGTAACTGCTTTTTTAAACTAGTCTACCTCACGAGGATATAAACCCTTTTTTGTTGATATTCGTCACATCACGACAAGAAACTTAAACTTTTGATGACCGCAAGTTTTTTACAATGAAGTGATTTGTTATTACTGGTGGCTATGTCTCGTAAACCGAAAGCTGTTCCTTTATCAAAAATAGAAGATATTCAAACCAGTCTCAAACAAAAAGCGGCGACTCCTAAGACGATCAGCTTGTCAGATTTAGTCCTCAGTTTGGCTAAACCTATTCAGGATATGTTAGACGCTGGCTACTCTTATGAAGATGTTTCTGATGTGTTTAAAGGTCATGGGGTAGAACTGGCGGCCAGTGGTCTGAAGAGTTTTCATAAAAAAGCTTCAACATCAACTGACAATAATTTGAGTAATTCATCATCAGATAAAGCGGTTGAAGAATCAGTTAATTCTGACTCCGAGCCAGAATCAACTGATTCTTCAACCACA
>NZ_JACJQM010000074.1:0-27763 GCF_014696655.1 Nostoc sp. FACHB-888
ATTAAATTCGTTGAGTATTATTTTCTTAATTATCCTAATTTTTTGCGTTGTCATTAACTGAAATTAATTCATACTTCAAATTGAAGTGCGGAATGTGGGTTTAAAGCTTCCACTATATAGTGTGTGAGATATTCTGGATTGGGCATGGTCATACTGCCAAATCCAAAGCACAAAGGTAATTGCTTTCGTCCAAGAAAATCCTCTAGTTCCAGGGGTGGCTCGTATTCGGAGGCTTGGTCAATAAACCAAAAACCAGTCACATAGGCCCAATGCGGCCAATCATCAGGTTTTGGGATTACGTGTGAACTAAATCCATACAATACAGGGATTTGCGATACATTTGCCGGAGTCTTCTGTCTGAAGCGTCTGCCCAAATATGGTAAAGGCGGCAATTTCAAAGTTTCTGTTCTGAAGTGATTGAGCAGTTTTTGATATCTTTGCCAGTGCAAAAACTCCACTAGCAAGTAGCTGCCATAATTTATCGCTTTCTTTAGCGGGTTTTTAGCTATTTGAGCAAATCTCAAAAACCCAAACATCCCTGTAGGACTCAACGGCAGAACTGATGCAAAAAAGCAGGGCACGCCTAATTTCTCTGCAATGTGATATCCCCAGTTGGCTAGCGGTGTGTAGATAATCACCTCACTTCCCTGACACGCTACCCAAGCCGACTGCAACTGTTGAAGCAAAAGCTTATCTGCTTCATAAGGATTCAACTTTTCTCCCGCAATCAATCGTTGCTGGAGTTTCGATTGCAAAAACTCTTGAATATTTCCAGCAATCGGCGCAAACTTTAAATCGAATTTCCTCACAAATGGCTCAAAGTTCTCATGCGTTGCAAGCGTTACTTCATGCCCCGCACGTTTTAAGCCAATAGCCAAAGCACAGTATGGTTGCAAGTCTCCTCTTGAACCTACTGTTAGGATCGTAATCTTCAGTTTCCTGCTTGGTGCAGTCAGACTTTGCCTCAATTGGTTTCTCCACTCAAAACTCCGGCTCTACTCAAGATTGTACTGAATGACCTGTAGCTGGTGGCGATAAACTCTTCTTAAGCGCATTGGAATTTGCCAATCAATGGTCGGCAACAACTTAATTATGATTCCCATAAACCACAGTCGCTGAAATCTTCAAGTAAGCCGCGTCACGACTATAATTGAAGCGTTTGCGGCAGTATTCTTCAAAAGTCTGGTGCGTGGAACGGTATAGCCGTCTATCTCTCAACTCCATCAGCGCCTGACCTGCTGACAAAAATGCCCTTTCTACCTGACGTTCCAATTGCAAGCGTAAGCTTTGTTCTTGGTCGGTCAACTCTCTTACTTCAACAGCCGTCACCGTGATAGTTGCCGAGGCTGGGTTGTCTTGTCCAGAAGTATTTTCGGGAGCAGAGCCAGTCGCTGGCTTTGGTTCACCAGATGCCACAGGGATAAGGGACTTAGTCTAGATGGTGGTTTGTTCATTGTCGTCTAGGTTGAAACCTGTAGTTTTTACTCATCGGGTTTGAGATAAGTTGTAATCCACACTCGATATTAAGTTTTGTTTAGAAGTAAAAGGCTTATTTAAATTTTTTGAGCAAAGAAAAGAACCGATAAATAGGGTTTCGTAACATATCCACCGTGAGCATTTAATACCTGTATAATGGCATCAGAGAAATCCTGTTTTTCAGTTTCAGTAAATTTTTGATAAGCAGTTTGAGTTTTCAGAAGACCTAGATATCGCTCTGCATCATAATTAATAGACCAAGGATATTGTTTGACCACTAAGTTTTGGAAACACAAACTATTTAATATCCAGTTTTCTCTTTTTTTTATTAGTGATTCAACTGAGGATGCTTTAGCATTAGATATCGTTGTGGGTACATATTTATGAAATATTTCTTTGAGCGCCTGAAATATTGAAGTATCGGGTAAAATAGAGAAATTCCAAAAAAACGCAATATAACCTTTTTCTTTTAAAGCTTGTGCAACTTTTGGATACCCTTTTTCACGATTTACCCAATGAAAGGCTTGGGCAGATATTGCTAAATCAAAGGCTTTTGGGCGTAAGTTCCAATCCTCTAATGTAACTGTCTCAAATGTTACCTTTGGATATAAACGCATATTTTGAGATGCTATTGCAATCAGTCTTTCACCTGGCTCTAAACAGTAGATAGCGTAGCCCTTTTGAGCAAATGGAACAGTTCCCTTACCTGTCCCTGTTCCAATATCTAAAATTGAAGCTGAATCCGGAAGATTAGCCATCTCAATTACATCTTCAATCAATTGAGATGGGTAGCTAGGGCGTGCTGCATCATAGATTTCTGCAACTTCATTAAAGGACTCACTACGTTTTCTATTCATCACTGATAAATCCACAAACGTATTTTGCTCTCGATCACTTTTGCTCGGATTTTAGAAAATATTAACAGTTTTACCACTAAAGAAAAAGCCTCTGTCTCCAATCCAATTTGACAAGACGCTACCGCTACTATTAATCTGTATCATTGGTAGTTATTCGGGTGCAGGGAACAAGTCTATACTAAAAATAATTCAGAGACCAACCGAGAAACTTTTACCATGATTTATGACAAAAGCTTTATCCTGGCTTATTAAGGGCAGCACTTTGTTTTGTCTATTGCCTTGGGAGCCAATTGCGGCACAAATTGTTCCGGATGCAACCCTAAGAGTCAACTCCAGCGTCACACAAGAGAGTAATAATACCAGCGCGATAACGGGAGGAACCCAAGTTGGAAGCAATTTGTTCCATAGCTTTGGACAGTTTTCTGTAGCCACAGGAAGCGCAGTCTACTTCAAAAATGCCCCAGACATCCAAAACATTTTGACAAGAGTGACGGGTAGCTCAATATCTAATATTGATGGTTTAATTCGAGCTAACGGCATAGCTAACGTATTTCTTATTAATCCCAATGGGATTATTTTTGGGCTGAATGCTTCACTGAACATTGGCGGCTCGTTTTTCGGCACTACTGCCAGTAATATTAAATTTGCTGATGGCATCTTTTTCGATGCTAAACCCCTTAGTGGTACAGAACCTCTGTTGACAGTGAGCGTGCCTGTGGGATTAGGATTTGGGACAAATGTTGGAAATATTCGCGTCTTTGGAGACGGCCAAGGTATAAGAAAAACTTCAGACCTCCTAGATACTAGTTCTGGTCTGCGCGTGCAGCCAGATCAAACCTTAGCTTTGGTAGGTGGTGATATAGTACTCTCACGCGGAACGCTTAAAACAACAGGGGGACAGATTGAATTAGGCAGCGTGGCTGGAGCGGGTTTGGTCAATCTGATTCCTACAGATAAAGGCTGGACATTAGGATATTCAGGCATCTCAGCCTTTGGAGAGATCCAGTTGTCTGGAGCAGCAGCAGTTGATGCTAGTGGGAATGGTGGTGGCAATATTCAAATACAAGCCATGAAGCTAATGCTAGACGGTGGTTCTCAGATTGAGTCCAGCACACTAGGAGCAGGAACGGGAGGAACATTGAAAATTAATGCTTCAGATTCAGTAAACCTGGTGGGATTACCAGAAGTTGATTCGTTTTTCAACACTAGTATATCGAGCCTAGTTTACCCAAGAGCTACCGGAGCTGGTGGCAACATCAATATTGAAACTAAGCGGTTAAATGTCCGGGATGGAGCAGGGATCGCTGCTGGTACGTATGGCTTCGGAAATGCTGGTTCCATAGAGGTCTTAGCTCATGATTCAGTGGAAGTGCTGCGAAAACCAACAGGAAATGCAGGCAGTTCCATAACAAGTTTGGCCCAACGAGGATCTACCGGATCTGGCGGTAACATCAAGATTGAAACTGCGCGGTTAAGTCTACGCTCTGGAGGAGTGATATCATCAGGCACGTTTGGGCAGGGTTCGGGAGGCAACGTATCTATAAATGCTGACGAAGAAGTGCAAGTAACCGGAAAGTCACTAATTGGTAATTCTCCTAGCAGAATATCAGCTCGAACTGGAGGAACTGGAAAGGCTGGAAATCTGACAATTGAAGCAGAACGATTAACTGTCACTGATGGTGGAAGAGTAAATATTGGTGGTGAAAAAATTCCAAAAAATCTCAACTTTCAGCCAGGACAAGGAAATGCAGGAACCCTCCGAATCAACGCAGATAATATAAATCTAGACAGAGGTACTATCACAGCTGGCATAGAGGGCGGCACAAAGGGCCAAGGAGGCGACATTTTCTTACACTCTGGTGACTTACAATTACGTGACAGTATCATTACTGCGACTGCTGGGGGTAATGGCGACGGCGGCAACATCATTATCAACACAGATATCCTAGTTGCAATAAAAAATAGCAGCATCACCGCAAATGCCTTTGAGGGTCGTGGTGGGAATATCACAATTAATGCTAAGGGACTTTTCTTTTCCCCTGATAGCTTGATTACAGCTAATTCCAAGTACGGAATTAACGGTACTGTTCAATACAACATCGCTGATACTAACATTTACCCTACTCAACTAAAAGCAGAGATAATTCCAATAACTCCCGAAATCACCCCAGTTTGTCAGGCAGGAGCAGGCACAGAAGTAAATAGTTTTCGAGTTAGTAGTACTCGCAATCTCCAATCTAAGCCTAACAACCTGATGTCTAACAATGTTGAGCAAAGTAACTCTGTTCCAGTTCCAGCTTTTAATAATTCCCATAATCCAAAATCATTAAGAAGTAACCAAGCTACACAAATCATAGAAGCCAACCTTTTGATTCGGGATTCTCGAGGTAATTTAGTTTTGACAACAGACCAAGCAAATCCAACCTGGGATAATGCTTCACTATCTGCAAGTTCTTGTTTTTCAATATCTCAGTGGTAAAAAGATATAAAAATGATCTCAGCATCAAAACCAGATGATAGCTTTAATAGCTGGACTATCAAAAGTTAGCCCCAGTTCTACAGATCCAAATGCACCTAAAAACATGGATAATTTGCTTTCATCTAAACAGGAAATAGAAAATATAGAAAAACAGACTAAATCATCAGTAGCCTTGTTAGACAAGAAGTTTACCCTTAAAAGGTTTAAAGAAGAACTAACTCAAAATAATTTTCCTATTGTACATATTACTACCCACGGTCAATTTAGTTCTGACCCACTCAAAACAGTACTGGTTGCCTATGACAAGCTAATTAATATTAGAGACTTTGACAGCTTAATTAGAGGTAAAACTGAAAATAGTCAAGATGCAATTGAGTTACTTGTTCTCAGCGCCTGCGAAACAGCTAAAGGCAACAAGCAGTCAGCAATGGGTATTGCGGGAATGGCTGCCCAGGCAGGAGCGCGTAGTACTGTTGCTACTTTGTGGCGCGTGGAAGCCGATTCTACCGCTTTGCTTATGCAAGAATTTTATAAAGGTTTGAATAATGGCTTGCCAAAAGCAGAAGCACTACGTCAGGCGCAATTGAGTTTACTGTCAAATCCTAAATATAAAAAGGCTTATTATTGGGGTGGGTTCCTCCTGGTTGGAAGTTGGTTGTAAAATTCAACAAATTTTAGCCCTAATTGGGCTTTTTGTAACTCTTTTGAATTATTACTGCTTTTCGCTAACTCAGCTGCCTTGATGTATTCGGGTTTCGCCTCCTTTAGCAACTTGGACTTCAGATAGCGATCGCCCAGTACTCTGTAAAGAGTCGGATTTTGGCTATTAGTTGCTGTTGCCGTTTTTAACATCTCGATTGTTTCATTTAAAAGATTTTCTGCCGTATAGATAACATCTACGTCAAGAATAGTTTCATCTGGAGGTAGCCCTAAGTCTTTGATGAGTTTAATCTTTTGTGCAATCTGTTCTTGGGAAGCTACAGACAATACGTCCACAAACGTTTCATCATAGCTAAAAGCTTCACCATCTTTATAAGCAAAAACATATATTGTATATGGAGTCCCAGGTTGAAATTCTTTTTCATCGCTTGGGTAGGCAAGCCGAGTTTGATTTACAACTTTTTCCCACCCAAACTCGTAACTTTTTACTTTGACTTTGTAAGAAGTAGCGCCCTTAACAGCAGTCCAAGTTATTTCTGGACGGGAATTCAATGTTGATGTGCTATAAGGAGAAATGATTGTTGGCTCATCGCTCCCTTCTGTGCCACCTTTTTGTATGCGACATCCATCAGTGTTACTTGGATTGCAAGGAGATGAGGCTTGTTCAGATTCTGCACATTTATCAAGAGGAATAGTCCCACTAGGTAAATTTAAAAATTTTCCAGAGCTAAAACATAAGAATTGTACAGAACCACCATTTAAAACCTCTAATTCATCTCCCTTACAAATCAAACTTCCTACTTCAAATCGTTTGTCGCCTTTGCTTACTATCCTTCCTAACTGTGGCTCACAACGAGCCTGATTTCTTCTTACTCTTATGAGCGGTACATTTGCTAGCAATGGTAGGTGAATTAGTATTAGAGAAGTTAAACAGCACATTCCCCCAAAAAAAATCAGCTTTTTCATTGTTTTACAAACAGAAATTTTCTTATCATCTTATCATTTGTCAAGTATGCGATCTAGCAGTTCTTGCCTCCAGCGAAACACTTCTGGTAGACTAGATTTAGTCAAGATACAAGCATCTATATAAGCTCTGGCGTAATTAAGTTGACTTAATGATTCTTTTATTTGAGATAGCAAACAATATGCATCTGTTCTTTCGCTATCTAACTTGGTCGCTTTTTCTAGATATTTTTCGGCTTCAGTTAACTTATTTTCCATTAACCTTGACCATCCTAAATCTTTATACAACGATGCTTGCAACTCTTTATTATTAATTTTTTGTAACCCATTTAAAGCTAAAGTAGCTGCCGCCTTATAATCCCCATTTTTATTTTTCAATCTTGCTAAAGCTGCAATAGCAAATATTGCTTGATCGCTACTTCTGATAGCAATTTCGTATTGCTTTTCTGCTAAATCATATTCTCCCTGTCTATCATAAAAATCACCTAATCCGTAATGGGATTCCCATTTATTAGGTTTTAACTTAAAAATTATTTCGTAAGTTTTGTTAACACAATTGTAGTCATGTAACTGCTGACATGCGATTGCTAAATTATTATAAGCACTATCATCTTTAGGATTATATTTTATAGCTAATTCGTAATTGTTTCTAGCAAGTTTAGGATCATTTTGATGCTGTAAACCCTTCTCAAAGTAAAAGCTTGAGATTAAATTAGTAAAATTATATTTATATTTTATTACTCTTTGAAAGTTTTTTTCAGCATCGGCAATTCTATTTTCTTTATAAGCTTCTTTACCTTGATTAAAAAAATAATCAGCTATTGTGTGTTTTAAGCTAGGATTCAAATCTACTGCTTTTTGAAAATCGATCTCAGCTTGGTCAAATTGATTTTCTTTATAAGCTTTTTTACCGGAATCTAAATAATATTTTGCTACTAGAGGTAGTGATGCATATATCAAACCAACAATACTTAATAAACCTAATATAAACACACTAAGTTGAAACGGCTTTGATTTAATTACTCGATTAAGCTTTGATTGATTAGGTAAGCGCTCCAAACGCTGTATTATTATTTGAGTACTTTGTGGGCGCTGCCCAACAAAAGGAGCCATCATATCATCAAGTAAATCAGCTAGAAATTTATCTATGTGAAGTGCTTTATCTCTCCAAATTAGTCTTCCTGTCTGCTCGTCCATTTTAATTTCAATTAAAGAAATACCTGTAACTAAGTAAACAAAAGTTCTACCTAAAGCGTAAAAGTCTGACTGTGGTACGGCTTGTCCATGAATTTGCTCTAAGGGAGAGTAACAAGCTGTCCTAACAGCAGTTATTTCGTAACCATTACCGAATCCTGTAGTAGTTCCTCCACTGGTACTAACTTTGGCAAAGTAGGTTCTACTAAGCTGTCTTGCTCCACCAAAATCAACAAGTGCTAAATTCCCATCGGGTTGATGAACAATGTTTTCTGGTTTGATATCTCTGTGGAAGAAACCAGACCGATGAACTAAATCAAGAATCTCCATCAACTGCAATAACCATTCATAAGCCATTTCTTGGCTAATTCGTCCATAAGATTGTACCCACTGAGTTAAGTTCTCTCCTTCAAACTTTTGCATTACTAGACAATGTAGTTCTAGAAGATTATCATTCAGCCTAAATGTGAAATAATCTTCCCTATTAGACTTGGGAATTCCAGGATGGTCTAGGATTTGTAATATGAGTGATTCTCTTTTAAGTAGCTCAACTAACTTAGAATCATCAATCCATCTTAATACTTTCATTACTCTTATTTGAGGCTGAGGATGTTCTTCTGTGCCAATATCCTCAATTTCAAAGACATCTGTGTAAGTATATGGATTTTGCTCCAAAGAACGCAACGGGCGCAGCAAACGAATACGCCCGTTTATTATCAATGGATTTCCACATGCTAAACAATTTTCAGCGCTATCAGGATTATGACGTTGGGTGCAAAGAGGATTTATGCAGTAGCCCACAAGGTAACTTCCCTTGTTTGTATTGTATCTGGTCTTTTATTCACTAATCCCAATGGATCAACTAAAATATACTTCTTAATAGACGCTTGTAAACTATAACTAGCTTCTCGTTTGTTTGATTTCCCAGCAATTTCAATTAACGAGCGTTGTTCTAAAACTTCTATTGCTGTTATTAGTTCAAAAACTGACAATTTGAAATCTACTCGCTCTTTTAAATTATCAATGAGTTTAGAGAATTGAATGGGAGTCGAGTTTTCTGACATTTCTTCTGCCAAATAAATCATTATTTGCCTTTGAAGATTACTTAAAAGTCCAACTTGTCCAAATTGCTGATGTAGCATTGTTTCAAGTTGAGGATCAATCATAGTAGTTTGATATCTAAAAAATGCTTTAACACTCCCCTCAAAAAAACGATTAATCCTGTCAGCCAACGCTTCTAAACTTGATGGATTCCCAGAATAATTTTCAATTAATCGCTTACATTCCTGCCCACTTAAACCTTTTTCTTGTAATATTTGCATTCCAGCGTTTGCATCTAAACCTTCTAATTTGAAAGAGCGAATAGGTAGTTTTGTAGTCACAGAAGCAAATTCTTTTAAAGGCAACTGACTTGTTATAATAATGCAGCTTTCGTGCTTCCCTTCTGTAAGTTTTAAAAGGAATTTTTCATATTGTAATCTTTTTCCAAAATCATCTGCTAACAATAGCTTTTCAAATCCATCAATTACTAGTAGACAACGACGTAAGTGAAGGTGTTTCGATAGTAAAGATATGCTATCTATAAAAGAGTTTTCACTTGCTTCTATGTCTACTTCAAAAATTTTATTTAAATCAATGACTAACTCATCAATTGATAACGAATGATTAATTTTTTTCCAGATTATACATTCATATATACTGCTTAAAGAATCAAAAATTATTTCTTCAACCAATTTAGAGGCTAATAAAGTTTTTCCTATTCCTCCAACTCCCGTAAAAACTATACAGCGCTCTTTAAATAGAGTAATTTGTTTCTTAAAATAGTTAATTTCATCTTTTCGTCCATAAAAAGATTTTATATTAGGCAGTTCCCCATAAATTCTAATATTGCCAACGAAACTATCGTTATCCAATCTGGATGCCTCTTCCTTGAGATAATCGCTCTTTGCTAGCTTAAGCAAAATAGATTTCAAAGATATTTTTGTTACTTTCACTCCATCACCAATAATTACTGAAAGCATACTCCATAGTGGTGGAGCTACTTTCTGCTGCAAATAGTATGCGTTATACCCTGAATCACTTGCCATCTCTTTATAATCTTTACTATCCCAAACTCCCTTAATAAGAACTTTTTCTACTTCTGTTAAATACCTTCCCGTAGATTGAAACACTTGTTCTTCTAATACAGCTAATACTCTTTTTACGTCTAAAACTTGGCTTGAATTCATGCCGACTTTTCCTTACGTAAGTAGGTATACATAAAGTTATATTTTACTCCTTGATACTTAAAACATCTACAAAGTTCACAATTATTAACTGAAGCTAGGTTCTCAAATTACCTTTCTAGGCTATATTGATTAAAATGCTACATCTTAATAAGGAGATTTAACGCATCTCTAGTACATTATCCGGTCTAGCTTGAGCATAAAAGTGTGAAAGAAGTTGACCAACGTCAACCAAGGAACACCGCATGCGGGTATTTTTGATCACTGATTAACTCAATGGGTTTGTTTTGAAAAGCTTGTGTCTAGGTATCTTAACCTAAACCAAATATTTTCTGCTAATACATTTGAATGAAAGCTCTTACCTCGACTGAGTAAGACGACCAGAACTTCTGTAAAATCAAGCTAATTGAAAGGAGGCATGGAGGTGAAGATACAACAGTACGAGTGTTTAACGCAGAAAGCGCCACTAAGGAGTTGCGCTTTCTACGTATTGCAAATTTCATATTGATCTAGAGCGGGTTTGATCTCGAAGGAACAAAAGAAGTTGTCGCTAAAGTTTGGCCACTGGTGCGACTACTAAATTGTCCGAGAGTTTTTACCGCGCTACCAGATCCATTATAGGGTCTGCCGCCTGGAAAGTCCATTCCCTGCGGTACGTTTTTGCTGTCGAAATTCATAAATTTTAGGTAAAGTTAAGTTTGGTTAAGAAATATCCCGAATTTTGTAGTTAAAAGCAGTAGTAGCGCGAATAACAGTTACCAGTTATCAGTTGGGAGTAGAGTCCAAGATTAGATAACTGATAACTGATGCAACCCCCTCTAAACTTGTAAACCGAGTTATCAGGGGAAAATATCATGAAAAACAGAGAACGCCCCAAGAGCGCAGTGTTAGAGCGCATGGGGTCGAGTGCAGCTTTCGCATGGCAATTTTGTGCTGTGACGAAGGGAAATTTTCGGAATATCCAGGCTAGAGCAAGAGTTTCGCAGCTTGAAAAAGTTCTCCCCAAAAAATTCCTTGGAGAGAACCGATGAATGCAGCGACAACTGAATATCCAAACAATCTCACGGCAGCGGAATACCATGAGTTGTTAGATGGTAGCGCCATTCATCCGGCGTTGATTAAGCGCAACTTCTTTCACGTTGAGGGAGAATCAGTTTATGATTTCCTGTTCATATCTGATAAAATCCCACGCAAGAATGCGGGTCGGGTCACGGATGGATACATCAAAATGTATCAGCATCTATTACTGGGCGGGACGTGGATTCAGTCACTTGACCCGTTTAAGAACTGGCAACCGATGGAGTGGGGAAGGATTAAGCCCAACTTCCCGCGCTTTGATTGGCAAACAGGTAAACCAGTTAAATACGAGTCGCCACCCAAGACAGCCAACCGCGTTACTTATTTCGATGTTCCCAGCTGTATTTTGAATCTAGTTGCACAGCGCTATAACGTTTCCGATATTCAAAGAGTGCTTTTTGCAAAACGTGGGAAAAAGCTAAAAGTTAAAAGTCGAAAGAACTCTGCTTTTGGCAATGGCGCTCTCTTGCCTTCGCTCTTGCAACTAGGACAATACCAGGGAACGCTAACGCAAATTTCGGAGTATAGTTCCTTTTTAACACTGTGCAGAAAAAGCATACTCAATCCCCTAATATTTTGGTCATGGGTAAAGCAGCACATACAGTTGAACATCGACTCTCAGCAGAAAGATATACAAATCACCTTCTGGGAGTGGGTGAAACAGCATCCAGAGATTCCAATTATCTTATGCGAAGGGGAAAAAAAGGCTGCTTGCTTGCTGAGTCTGGGGTTTGTAGCGATCGCACTGCCGGGGATTTGGAACGGGCGCGTCGGCAAACAGGATTTTGATGAACGGTTGCATCCTGACTTAGTACCAATGGCTCAGGCGGGGCGCAAGTTCATAATTCTTTTTGACCACGAAACTTCTTCTAAAACCAGGTGGTCGGTGTTTCAAGCCACTGTCCGCACTGCAAAAGTAATCTTAGCGACTGGTTGTGAATGTGAAGTTGCATTGCTGCCGGGGCCAGAAAAAGGCGTTGATGATTTTGTTGTGGCGCGGGGCGAAGATGCTAACGCTTTACTGACCGCAATCATCGATGATGCTAAATCACTCAAAGATTACCAGCGCTCGTATCGGGCGAAAAAATGGGGACTAAGTAAGTACAAACCGGATGTCACAGTCAATATTAAATATTTGACCCAAGCACTCTGCATTCCGGATCTGGAAGAAAAATGTTCATTTGTCCCAACTCTTTATGATATCGAAAAAGAGCAATTGTTTACCCCAAGTGTTAGCTCTACAAGCTGTGGGGAGGGAGAAGGAAAACAAGAGTTAATAATTTCTGACTGCCCTGACCACAAACCCAGTACCCAAAATCCCAAAAAGTCTTTCCGTTTTCCAGAAAAAGGGCTAGTAGTCTTGTGGAGCGACATGGGTACAGGCAAAACTGAACTCATGCGCTGGTGGCGTGACCAAAATCCCGACGCACGGTTCCTCAACAATGGGCATCGCGTAAATTTGCTGAAAAATCTTGCCGAACGACTCAAAACTGCCATGTACTCCGACTTGGGTTACACAGGTTTAGCTCAGGCTCAAGCCCTTAGTATTACTATTGACAGCCTGCATAAGCTGAATACTCAATCTCTCACCTACGGCTGCATATTTATAGATGAAGCCTGCCAATACCTCACCCACTTACTACACAGTAATACATGCAAACAGCACCGTGCAGCAATACTTGAAGTACTGGAATATATAGTATACAACGCGCCACTGGTCGTCATCGCTGATGCACACATGGATGACCTGACTGTGGATTTCTTTCTTGCAATGCGACCAAAAGAGGAAGTACCTTACATCATTAAAAACGAGTGGCGAAACGGGGAGCGCACAATTTATTGGTACGAGGGAGATAATGAGAGCGCCCTAGTCGCCCAAATCTCGGCAGCGCTGATGCTTGGTGAGAAAGTCATGGTTGCAAGTGACAGTAAGCGTTTTATCAAAAAACTCGACAAATCCTTTACTATCAAATACGAAGAATCTAACTCCGAAAAATCACATACACCAAAAAAATGGCGTATCTGGTCTGTTCACTCTGACAATTCTGGCAGTGATGAAAATGTTGCTTTCATCAAAGATATCACCAACGCCGTCAAAAACTTTGATGCCTTGTTCACCTCTCCCAGTCTCGGTACTGGTGTCGATATTTCCCAGTATCATTTTGATTTAGTGTTCGGTGTCTTTCACGGCGTTTCCCAAACCGCTACTGAGTGCGCTCAACAGCTTTACCGTTATCGTCCAAAAGTCCCGTTTCATATTTGGGTGGCCCCGCGTCCTCCCTTTGGTTACAAGGATACAAACGCATCCAAGATTAAAGAGCGCTTGCTCCAAACCAATGAAATGACTGCTTTTCTGTTGCGGATTGACAGAGAAACGGGTAAGCGGGGAGCGGAGAAAGATTGGGCGCTTGAGGCTTACTGCCAAATTCTTGCCAACCGCCACTATTCTCTCAATAATCTGCGTGATGATTTGCGCTCGCTTCTCACAGAAATGGGCAATACATTTATATATGTGGGAAATGATTCAGATCCTCAATCTCTTGAAAGTCTAAAAGCGGCAGCACAAGCTTTGGATAGTGCCCACAATTCGGCTGTTGCCAAGGCGAACAATATTACTTTGAGTGAGTACCGCGCCCGTCAGAGCAAAGATTACCTTGACCCTAATGAAATTTTTGAATGTGAAAAGTTCCGCATTTCTGATTCTTACGGCATCGAAGTAACCGAATCACTCGTAGAAATGGATAAAGGTGGCCGCTTGATAAGAGCGATCGCCGGACTTGAGGCAATTTTAGCCCCACCCGAAGAATCGTTTACTGACCCCAAAACTGGGCAAACTTATCCTACCCCACCAACAATTGTCACCCAAAAAGACCGCACCGAACGCGACAATCTACCTTTGTGCATCGACTGGGGCAATTATTCGGCACGGTGGCTGGCTAGATTTAACCTGGGGCTGCATCAGATTCTTAAGCGCCTAGTGAGGGGTGATGAAGTTACTGCCGACGATGCCACCTTACTTAAGATGAGGGAGATCGCTATACATTGTGCTGCTCACGTCAAAGCAATTCTTGGGTTTACTATTCCCAGTGATTGTAAACCTATTTGGTTGCTAGCCACTTTAGTAGAGCAGCTGGGGCTAAAGCTGACTTTCCGCAAGCAGGGTAAACGGGGGCAACAGGTGAAACTTTTCTCTTTATCTAAAGAGGAATTAGAATTTGCAATGCATGTAATTGCTCATCGCGTGGAAAAGCGTAATCAAAAAGAAAATCGAACCTATTATGCTGCTCAAACCCCTGCTGCGTATAGTGTAAACCCCAATCAGCAGCCCGTATCCACACCCCCCCTTGATGCTATAGGGAACTCCCATTGCCAAGGGGAGGATACTACCGAATTTGAGTCGCCTCCGACCTCGCGCACTACCTTGCTTCATTGCGTGGAAATGCTTCGCTCTGGTATCAAGCAGGGGGTTGATGCGATTAAGAGCATCCTTAAGCGATGGGTTGAGGATTTGCGCTGGGAGACGGTGCTGGAACTTGAGGCGATCGCGGCAAATGAACTGCGACTTGTGGAAGCTCAAGTTCCTGAATTTTATGCCTTGCTGAATGAAGAGGTGTTGCCTATGGAGGGGGCTGGCTAGAGAAAAATCCCTTTGGCATTTGAAAGCTGTTTTTTGTTTCGTTCCCGGTAGCAATTGATGCCACTGGTTCCAATTTGTGATGCATTTTCACAAGTTATGCGAAATGTCAAAGATCCATCAAATTTAAAGCGCTACTGTCATTAGGTCTAGCTTTGAGATAGCGATCGGTGATGGCTAAATTGGCATGACCCAAAGTTTCTTTCACCAGTACCGGATTAGTCCCGCGCTCAATCGCGTGAGAACCGTGGGCATGACGTAACCAGTGAGCCGAAACCAGTTCGCTTAATCCGGCTTCGAGTGCGATTGCTTTGACAATCGGGTGCAAGTTTTGACGGTCTAAATGTCCCCCCTTTTGACTTGGAAACACTGCTTGATTGGCGTGAGCCGAAGCTTTGAACTCCATTAATTCCGCCCAAAGCTTTGGCTTGATCAGAATTGTACGATTTTTGCTGCCCTTGGCTTTACGAACATACACCTGACCACTGTCGCCACGGGGTGTCAAATCTCCCCAAGTCAGTTCACAGATTTCACCTGCCCGTAACCCTGCCTGATACAGGAGTTTGATAATTAACAAATTACGTAGGGCTGTGTACTGCCGCTTAGGAGTTTTAGCATCAGTTAAATGCTTAGAAGCTGCTCTTACCAACAATTTAATATCAGCTTCGTCTAAATAGCGTTCGTTGATTACATCCGGCAGTTCACCGAGTTTTAGCGCCATACCCACATTAAAAGGGAGATATCCAATTTTATGAGCGAAACTAATCAAGCTTTTAGCTGCGGCAATATATATCCGCTTTGTACTTTCAGCATTGTCCCCAAAGTCAGCAGCGTATTCTACCAAGTCTTCATAAGTCACTTTTTTGAGAGGTTTGTCCAAAAATTCCAGAAATCGCCTAATGTAGCGTCGGTAAGAGATGATGGATGATTCTGCTTTTCCCTCCAACCACAGCGCAATCAACTTCGCCTCCGCCTGCGCTACTGGCAAAGAAGCGATCGCCTTTCTATGTGCTGTTAGGTGGACAAGAGAGAGCGTCATTTTTATTACTCCCTTAATAATCAGACACAATAGTAGTTTCGTCTGGTTTTATAGTGTCTGATTTTTATTGTCCTCCCAAATGGTCATTTCAACTCACTGTTTCACAACTGAAAAATTCTCATTTTTTGCGTATAGTACACTCATAATACGCAGAAGGGTGATATAACCAATACTACTACTGGCTATCCCTTGCGGATTGAGAGCCGGGTATTTCCTCCGAGTATTGCCGTTTATACACGGCTAACTTGTAGTAGAGGGAGGTGCTATTTTTGGGTGTGGGGAATTAAGAAAAAGATTTGCAACGGCGAGTGCTGAATTTAACTGGCGGATTGACTATTTAAAATTTTTTAGAAGGGAATAGGGAATAGGCAACAAAAGGTTTTGTCCGGGGATTTAGAACTATACCTAAACGCTCGTCCTAAAGAAGGGGGCTTCAAATCCAAGGGGTTTCTCTGTTAGAAGGGAACAGGCAATTTTTCTTTAAGCTTCAATCCTACTGTTACCTGTTCCCTATTCTCTACCCCGAACGCGAGTGCGTCTTTACAGGAGAAGGGGTCGTGAACTAGAAGAAATGGAACCGAGCAATTATGCAGATGAGCAGTATGGGTATTTTCAGTAATTAGCATAATCACTGAAAATATTTAATACCTAGTGTCTGGCGAAGATGGTTGATGCTGGAATTGCTACGGGGTGATATCTATATTTATTTGCAATCGCCTTGCTTGCCGTTGGCAGTAGCATCTCTTCATAAAAGCCATCGCTTGAAGAATGCGCTGACACATTTGGCGATGATACTATCAAGGTAATTTATCATGACGAATTACACGATTTAATAAGCGTGGACAGTCCAATCTTACCTAGATGATACGTGAACATGAGCAATACAGGGCGTAAAAAAAAATTAGCATCTTTCAACTGTGACCAAAGGAAGTGGGAACAGTTTATCGTCTGTTGCAACTCGAAAGGCACAACAGCAACAGCCACGCTGCTCGAATTTATCGAACTCTACTTAGGCGATTCCCAAGATAAGGTTGATGCAATAGGTGGTAACGATTTAGACGAACGCCTAGACTCAAAGATTAAGGCAAGTGTAGAGAAGTACTTAGTTGCTAGTAACAATATTAACAGCAGTCAAACCAATGAAACGATAAAAGCTATTTGCGAAAGACTTGATAAGCTCGAGTCAGAGTTTTTAAGTGAATTTGATAGCAATCAAACTACAGCAATTGATAATCTCGCCAATTTAGAACACAAAGTGGAGGGGATGTGTGCCCGAATGACACAATTGGCTGAGGCGATTATTAAAATTCAAAACTATCTCAACAACCAACAAAAGCGGGGCCAAAAATCGTACTACAACAATTCATCCTATCCTGGGCAAAGTCCGCGAATGCAACCGTTAACTGAAGAAGGTTTGGCTTCAAGACTTGGTGTAAGTGAGGAAACTGTACGCAAGGAGCGAATTAAACTCCCCCCACCGCTTTTTGTAGCATGGTGTAAGGGTAAAGATAGAGCAGGGTTGGGATGGGAATTTAACCAAAATACGGGATTATATCAGCCAGCAAGTTAGTATTTTGATTAATTTCAACTTATCGCGGCGAATGTGCGCTCTGCTGTTGCCAATTTTAATTTTTTAAAATGTGATTATTTCACAACCTTCAAGCAATTCGTCATAAACAGTTAGTTGTTGTGTTTTTAAGTGATTTGGTAGTGAATCATCATCAAAGGTCAAAGTAACAATATAAGTATTTTTGAGACTAAGAGATGATTTGCTGATATCGGTTATTGCCGCACTCATGCCGCTTCTCTTTACTCATATCTTGCACCAGCGCCGAAAACCGGGTTTCTTGCGATTGCTGTAACCTGGAAACCTTGATTCTTCGTTGATAAACCCGGTTTTTCAGGTCTTGTTGAGAATGGTGCAAGATGTCAGACTGAGGAACTACAGCATCTGCTCTCTGCTGAAGCAACCGAATGTGAGCAATTGTTAGACCACCCAGTTGACGAACTGACCTCTAAGGACTGGGAACGGTTACGGGAATATGAGCCGCACTTGGAGTTAGTCGCAGCGTAATCACACACAAGGGCGATCGCACTTTCATCTACGACGGGAGCGATCGCCCTAATCCAACAATAACCACTAATCACATCTATGCAACCCACAATCTCAATCCCTCAACATTGGGGCTACCCTTGCTTTGCCTTTAACCAGCGAAGACACCAGGGCTTAATTCTCGGACTTTATTGCTATCCTTCTGGCACAGAACTAGCTGAACAATTTGATGAAGGATGGCGTTATGTGCTGATGCCTAATAAAAACTCTGACGAGATATCGTACTTGCAAGAGAATCAAATTCAGCCGCTCTCTCCAGAGGAATTGTTCACGCAAATAACAGCAGAGATTGACTTTTACCAACAGCAAATAGCAATCCGGCAACAACAGTTAGCAGCCATTACTGGAGGTGCAAGTAATGGCTAAGACGGCTGACAAATATGTGGAACGTACTTCTGCTAGATTACTGCACTCTCTAAGTCGCTCTGGTGGTTCTATTCCTTTGCACCGCATTCAGTTCTCAGAAACCATTATTCAATATTTGCTTGATAAAAAACGGGTACAAGTGCAAAACACTGGATGCGGTTTTTTGTTGGAGATTGCCGAGGATTTTTAGCTGACTAAACAATCAGGAGATAAGCATGAAACTTTACGCCAAGACCATTGCACAAACTTTACCCGATTGGGCAACTGTAGTTACACAGAATACAGATTTTATTGAGGTTGAAATCAACGATGAACACCCAAATTTTCAATCTCTGCTTGAAGAATTGGCTACAGAGATTGAGCCAGGAACATTCGGTGTAAAGGCAAAAGATTTATGTTCACGGCTTGGCATAGAAATATCTAACCCAAATCTGTATTATTTACTTGAACAAGCCCAAGCTCTGATATGTGAAATTGCTGCACATTCCCAATACAAAGAACTGCTGGAGAAAGGATATCAACCTGATTTAAATATCGCTGATGCTCAGACTGCGCTCACGTATCTGCAATGGGAGTTAGAGCGGAATCAACAACCTTCTGATTAGTAGAGAAGCGTTCATCTAAAGGAATGTCATTACTTTAGATGAACGCACGGAAGTTCTTCTCCCGCTACAGAATTTCCATTATTGCACACAGAACATCAATTGATTAAACTTTAATCGAGGTGAACATGGTTACTGAAATCAAACTAGGTTTATGCAATCCTCCCGAACCCATCTATTTGTATGTAAATCAGGGGGAAGTAGACGGGGAATCATTCGTTTGGTACAAGTTCAATATCAGCCAAGATAAGAAAATCCCAGTTACTCAAAGGGCATTAACTGGCTATTTGTCAGAACTCCGATTGACGACTAAAGAGTTTAAAGGCAAAGACAATCTGAAGCTGGATATTGTTATCAGTGCTGATGAACTTTACATCATAAGAACTGGTATTGAAACTAACTTCGCTAAAAGCTTTCTTCTTGCTGCATCATTAATCCAAGATTTTTCTTAGGCACTGATTATTGTTGCTAATGCTGGCGACGAGAATACAGTTTTCTGCAATCTTTATGATGCTGCAACTAAAACCAAGATTTACAGGGAATGGAGTAGAGATTTGGATTGGGCAACTATCATTTGTGATATTCAATCTGTTTTAGGTGGCAATTCCTCAACCATTTCATCCACACCAAAACTTAGCGTAGTTCCTCAACCAGTACCGACTCAAGATTTGCGAGTTAAAAATATTCGTATTTTGCTTAATTATCCACTTGATTTGCTTAAAGAGTGGTTGGAATTCCAAAACGTTGATCGCCCAAGTTTACTTGATATTAGCCAGATTAATGAACTAATCAAAACCATGTGTTTAGCTTGGGCAGCAGACAAGTGTGAATATCCCAATGAAGCTGAATCTTTATATCAAAACCAAGTTGTTGATGCTGTTGCCAGTGGTGCTGATGAACTGACTGCTATTGGCGCATGGATGCAACAGTTAAAAACAGCAAAGATTGGGGCAGTGTAAATCAGAATTCAGTAGTCAGGATTCAGAATCCAGAATAATTCTGATTCCTGATTTATCAATTAACTAGATAGGAATTAAACCATGAGAGTCATCGTTACAGTAGTCGATAAAATCACGAGTGAAGCGCACCTAAATATTCCTGATGGACTGTCAGAGTTGGCAATCAAGCAGCACATTACAGACCTCTATAACAGTGTTGAGATGCTGATTGATTTGAATCTTTGTCAAGTGGACTTTGAATCTATCTCCGCTCAAATTATCTCAGAAAATTCTGATACTAAATCTGCATAAACATTGGAGGTAAAAAATGAATCGCAAATGGACTGATGAAGAAGTAGCAACCGTTGAAGAAATGGCTTGTCTCTACACTGTTAAACAGATAGCACATCGCCTCAAAATCAGAGGATACACACGCTCAACATCAGCTATTCAAAAGAGATTACGCTGTTTAGGATACTCCGCACGTCCCGTTCTTGATAATTACAACTGTTGCGAAATCGCCAGAGTTCTGCAACTCAATTCAAGCACTGTCTGGAGTTGGATAAAAAAGGGTTGGATACGTACATCTCGAAGTTCTGGTAGATATCACCAAATCAAGAGCAAAGACCTAAAGCGGAATGGCACTAAGAAAAGCTCTAAGCTATGCAGAATAAGGGCTACAGGTTTAATGCTCACTCCCGCAGTAATGGCATGAGTCAGGCGATCGCGGATAGGAAGATGATGTACGTTTGCCCAAAAAGTTCTTGAAGGTAGAAAAAGCTTACTCGTCCATGAAATACTTTTTTGAGACGAATAAGGCAACATCATAAATACCACTGTGACACTAAGAGTACAAATCCTCAAGGATAAATTTAGCCAGAGTTTAGGACTACCGTTTAAGGAATTGTTACCAGAATCGGTAATAAGACTTGCCATCTCGGAGCTAAAAATCAAATATAAAAAGCGGTTATTTGATCCGATAATAACTTTATGGGCATTTTTATCTCAGGTTCTGGACAATGACAAAACTTGCCATAATGCCGTGAGTAAAATAATTGCACATTTGGCGGAGTCAGAAGTAGAAGTTCCCTCTCTTCGAGACGCTCCGCGAACAACAGATACGAGTGCTTACTGCCAAGCACGGGCAAGATTACCAGAAAAATTGTTAGAGAAACTTTTTAATTATTCAGCACAGAAACTGGAAGAAAAAGTAACCCAAGAACATTTATGGTGTGGTCGAAATGTTTTAGTGATAGACGGCTCGACAGTATCTATGCCTGACACTATAGAGAACCAGAAAGAATATCCTCAACCTAGCACTCAAAGATCAGGATGTGGGTTCCCAATTGCCAAGATTGGTGTGATATTCAGTTTGGTAACGGGAGCCGCTGTTGCCTTATGTATCGATGTTCTGAACACTCATGATATTAAGTTGGCGAGAAAAATGTACAGCTTTCTCAAACCAAATGATGTGCTTTTAGGAGATAGAGCTTTTTGCGCTTACGCGATATCTTTACTATCAAAAAGC
Source organism: Nostoc sp. FACHB-888 (assembly GCF_014696655.1). NCBI lineage: Bacteria > Bacillati > Cyanobacteriota > Cyanophyceae > Nostocales > Nostocaceae > Nostoc > Nostoc sp. FACHB-888. The sequence goes on from NZ_JACJQM010000074.1 coordinate 21,152, forward strand.
TTGGTTGTGATGCCGTATTCCGTAAACATCAATCTCGCACAACCACTATGCGAAAAGGTAAAATTATTTGCGATTGCGACAAATTGGTTACCTGGTACAAACCTAAAACTTGTCCAAAAGGATTGAGTAAGGATGAGTTTGATGCTTTACCTCCTTCCATTACTGTGCGAGAAATCTACTATCACATTGTTATTCCTGGTTTTCGCACTCAACAAGTCAGCTTAATTACTACTCTTTTAGATAAAGTAACTTATTCTACTCTCGAAATTGTTGGACTTTACGGTAAACGTTGGGATGTTGAATTGGATTTGAGATATGTAAAAACTACTCTGGGTATGGATATTTTACGATGTAAAACTCCTTCAATGATCCGCAAAGAAATTCATATTTATTTACTGGCTTACAATTTAATTCGGAGCTTAATGTGGTCGGCTGGGACTACTTACAATACTCCTCCAAATCGCCTATCACTACAAGGTACTCGCCACCATTTAATTAACTTTATTCCCAAATTATTAGCAGCAACTTCTCAAAAACGCCACCAAATTTATCGCACTTTGCTAAAAGTTATTGCTCACAAGGCTGTTCCAGAACGCCCAGGTCGTAGTGAACCACGAGTTCGTAAACGTCGCCCCAAAATTTACCCCTTGATAACCAAACCCCGGCATGAGTTACGCAAACAATTGCAAACTGCTTAAACTGCAAGTGTTTCAGCTTTTCTTAGTGCCATTCGGTTGTAACCGTAGCAAGTTCGCTGATATCTGGTTGCCGGATGGTACGGTCAAGTCTTTATCTATCCAAGGTGCAGCCATTTTACAGGGTTTCCCTAGCTGGTACGAATTCCCGCCGGAAGCTGCTACGGCGGGGTCAATGGTTGAGTCGATGGGGAGTATTATCTCCCGCACCTCTCAGTTAGATCCGTGCGTACCCGTTTCCGTGTACACGGCTCCCGATGTTCTCAGCTTGCGCTTTTGCCCATGTGGGTATAATCGTGACAACTCTCATGAGTTGCTTCAAGATTATTCTTCTTCCAGTTGGCGTGATTTCCATCGATGTGATGCAGGTGAACCCGTTCCTCATCGATGAACTTTAAGCCAAAAGGGGCAATGAGTTCGTTCATTATTGCCGAGTGGTTAATCCTATCGAAGCACTTCTCGATATCGAGTTCTATAACTCGTTTTTCTATTCCATTGCTATTGGAGCGGAGGTTACTAAAGATGTACTTTTGTGCATCGTGGGCAGAGCGCCCAGTTCTGAACCCGTAACTCCTGGCGTGGAAAGTGGCAACGCGCAAGCTGGTTCGAGTGCATATTTTGCGAGGCATTGCCAAGCTCTATCCGCGATGGTTGGTATTTTAAGCCTTCTGGTTGTCCCGTCCTTCTTGGGGATGGGGATTTCTCTTAGTCCTTGATGTTTCCAATTTCCGCTATTCACTCTTAGTAGTTCTTCAAGGTTGAAGCGTTCCTCGAATGAGAGGGATTTTTTACCATCAATACCCGCCGTCTTCTTACCAGCATTTAGCTGAGATACAAGTCTAATTGCAAGAAATCGAGCCGAGGTTGATTTTAGAATAAGCTTTTGGAGTAACCTAGCTTTCCGTTTGTCTCCAACTTGAACAGCTTTGTACACGCGATGAGTGAAGGCGGAAAAGATTTCGGCGGAATTTCTTCCACGGTAAGGCTTTCCAAGATTCACTAGTTTTTACACTGTGTCTAATCATTTTCTCTTCTGGAGTTTGTGTATTCTGAACACCTCGAACCAATTACGGTTCGTCCTACCCGAATTGTGGGGATTCCTCCTCTCGTCTGGGCTACTTGGGGAACGAAAAGCCCCTAGACCCACAACTCGTTTTTATTCGTTCCCTCGGTGAGATTGATAGTTCCCTTAGGCGTGGTCAATTCAACTACTAGATTCCCTTGACTCTTGCCGTTATTCCGATAATGATACGGCGGGAATTGATTCTCTAGTGAAGTCAGGGGTTTTGTGTTGCGCCCTGCTCGAATATAAGTTGCTTTTCTAGACCCGGTTTCGCCATAGGAATTTCCTGTTAGCGCCAGTGTCAACCCGCAACGGTCGTCTGATTGCGCCCTGTTCCCAGCTTTACTCTACAAGAATCGAGCTTGTTCGGTGTGGGCAGATAAGGAGTCAATTCTGAGTCTGAATGGTAGGGCTTTCACCTACATCTGACCGAGAGTTCAGCCTTTTAGTAACAGTAATCTGCTGTCAAGCTGGATTAGTTATTTACGGACTGATTACCGTGATTCACTAATCAACGAATCGCACTATCGGCTATTCCGTGCCTCCCAGTTTTGCAACACAACTATTTATATCTGCACAGAGCAAATTATTCGGAGTGACTGTATGACTAACCTTGTTCAAAACTTAGAACAGTGCTGGTACATTTCTTTGCCGTGGGGTCAGCAAATCCCACCGTTACTGGTCAGTCTGTTAGAGCGAGTCTATGTTAAATCTGCCAAAGCTTTCGGCTACTGCACTGGTGTCGAGTGGTCACCACAGGGTTGGAAATACGAGATTGCTACTGGTAATGACAATATTACTGTTTGGGGTAGTGAACTTATTGGCACAGGCAACTTACAACCGGTTACTAAAGAAAAGCCTGTGTTTCGATTAGGTGAATTGGTCGAGTTTCGGTTTCATGGTGATGGGCCATCGGTTCGTATTGTGCAGGGGATTCAACTGATTAACGATTGCTGGTTCTACAGCATCGAATGGCTTTCACCAGGGCTATCTGAAAAAGGTGACGAGGTTTTTACTTTTACCTCAGCAGATTCTATCGCACGGGTAACTGACCATGACTTGGAGCGGGTGCGATGACAATCTATACCTCATGTTACCGTGCCAAAATCCTCTTCGTGGGCATTCATTACGCTTGGACAGTAGGTAGTTTACTTTTGTACAAAGCTATTACTGTAGAAACTGATAATTATGATAGTTCTGGTACTGAATCCTTACAACGAATCACTGATTATAATCAAGCCATCAAGATTAATCCTAACGATGCCCTAGCCTACAGCAGACGGAAACCTTGGGAAACAATAATATCCTCTACGCTTGTTGCGTCTATTTATATAGCTCAACTTATATAGCTCAACCCTTGATCTTCGAGAAAATATCACCAAATCGACAGAACCATCTGCTTTAGCTGGCAAGATAGAATCGTAATGAAAGTTAATATTGTTAAATATATCTTCAATTATGTTTCCTAACCTTGTGGAAGATACCAAAGAATACTGGTGCAAGTTAAATGAGTTAGAAGTTGCTTACCAAAAAGGTGAAGTCTCTATTGAAGAGGTAGATGCGAGGGTTAAATTGCTGATGACTGAATTAGGTAAAAGTCGCCAGGCAGCATTAAACTACGTTTTGAATAGCTTTTACCATTTTTTGAATGAGCAAGGAGAAGCAATTGTTGGTATAGCAATTTTAGGAGTCATTAGCTACGCTTGGGTGGTTCTCAGCTAAGTAGGCGGCTAGAATAAAATGTAAGATAAAAGAGATTTGCTCTTTGTAGAGGGGCAATATTGCTAATGACTGCACCCATAAAGATAAATTGGCAATGTTCTAGATCGGTTGCTATGTCCTTAAACTAGTAAACCAAACTCATAGCGGTTGATGAATAAACCTATAACTATGCCGTAGATCTCCTCTGTTTTAGAAAAGCAAATTGTCTTCCGAGCTAGCTGTTTGATTCTTGTTCTTAATCTCAAGTGCTTCTGTTCAATTCGTTGAATCTTCTGTTTAACTATCTCATGACGTTGTGCTGGTAAATGTCGTTCATAGGCTCTCCACCCATCTAATCAATTAGAAAGTTCGAGATGTGAAATGCTCCCAAACTAGCGGACTGAATGGTGCTATCAAACTGCTATAACTTAATAAACCAAGCCCAATACAACCCCATCATTTGTATGCCTGTAAACCAATGGTTATTAAAACTTGGTTAAACATGAATGCACCATTACCCCAAGGTAGCGATCGCACGGCTATGGAAGGAGATTGTTAATCACCATTGGTGACGGGCGATAAGCTTTCGCCTAAGCATAAAGGGGATCGCTTACTCCTGCTTTGGACACATAAACAACGCAGAGTTAAACTTACTTCCTAAGACAGTTGAGCAAGCGTAATGTAGCTGCTGCGGCATAATTACGCCGTGTCCCAAGATTGGGAGAAAAGGCATTTCCAGCTTCGTTGAGGGGAGTTGCAACACCGCAGTAGACAGACATCTCTGTAATTGTTTTTTTCGCCCAATGATTAGATATATCACTGAACGCTATTGGCTGCTGCAAGTTTATCATGCCTGAAATCCCTCCGCCCTCATCCGCATATTGAACGGCTTTACGCAATACCGCCATCAACTCAGCACGGGTTACTGTTTGAGTAGGTCGAAAAGTGCCATCAGAATAGCCTTGCATAATCCCGTTAAATTTTGCCCACTCAATCATTGCAGCACTCCAACGGGTTGCGTTTACATCCCGAAAAGGCTTGTTGGTGACTTTCAATAAGTTTCCTGCTGCTGGCGGTGGGTCGTGTGGCACAGTCGCCCTACTTACAGGTAGCTTACTGAGCGCGTTTATTACCATCGATATCATCTGTTCACGCGTTAAGTCTAACGTGGGACGAAAGGTATTATTAGAAGTAAAGCCTGCAATAAGCCCTTTCTGAACAGCCTCTTGAATCTCTTGGGCATAAACATCAGCGTCAACATCGGTAAAGTTTGGCACTTGAGCAACTACTGGTTTAGTCATGAAAGCGCATAACAACATAATCGCAGTAGTACCTGCTCCCCTTTTGGCAGTTAATGAACCCAAAAAATTAAAAGTTGATTTGAACAAAGGTTTCATAATGAATTGAATGCTTACCTTTATAGACGTTGCTCTCTTTAATCAGGTTTCTTAAAGTTATTAGTTATACCTAATATTTCAGTATTGCTGCCGTCGGGCAACAGATGATTGGGCGATCACCCGAATAGTACTACCCTTTGACCAGTATCTACCCAAACAACTTGAACCTATCTCACAAAAATACTCTACTGAGTTATTCACATCAATAGAGTATATAAATTTACTATAATCATCTTTTACCAGCATTCATTTATACTTTACCAATTATCTATACCTCTGTATAAGTACTGGAAATATTGCCTACAGCGATCATCCCAGAAGAGACAAACTTTCGGCAAAATGTCTTGGATTCCCTGATAACTTACTAAATTTTATAGTTGAAAAAATACATTTAATATTTATTCTTTTAACCTTAATCTCTATCTAAAGATAGTTATTCTCCAAATAAATAATTTCTAATTTATTCTGAATATTTAGGAAAACTTAAGAAAATATAAATATTTAAATTTTATCCCTGGCGGGGGGATTGTTCAGTATTAAAAAAACTGGTTTTCTGATTACGTAATTAAGTATTAAGACCAAATACAACTTTCAGGAGAATTAAATGCTGCTCAAAAAAATTCCGGGTCTGCTCATAGCGGCAGCTATTCTGCCATGCTTTATTCAATCGGCTTCCGCTCACGTTATTTGGTTTGAGAAAGAAAATGCTCAATACAATTTGTTATTTGGGCATCCCGAAGAAGGCCCACAATTCTATGATGTGACAAAATTCACAGGAGCAGAAGTTTACGATATAAACAAACAAACAATTCCTTTTAGCATTAATCAAACATCAGACCAGTTATATCTAACTGCTGATAAAGAAGTAGCCGCAATCACAGCATCATTGGATAATGGCTATGTTGCAGAAGTAGGTGATGATGCTTATTACGATATTACAGCCTCGGAAGTTGGGAACTACCAAAATGTTAGGCATTTGCTCAAGTACACTAAAGCTTTGTATAACTGGTCAGATGCCTTAGCACAATCTTTCGATCTACCCTTGGAAATCTTACCTTTACAAAACCCTTTTGCTGAGGATTTGTCAGGCAGTTTATTAGTTCAAATTCTGGCTCAAGGCAAACCAGTCAGCGATTCAGTTACTGTAGAATACCTTGGGCAAGAAGTAGCAAAAAATGCGGATGGCACTTTTTCTATTCCCATCGGTACACAAGGGCTAGTACAAGCAATTGAAGCCAGCTACTCAATATCATCTGGAGGTATAACGACTTCTTACGAAACTGGCTTTACAGCACAAAAAACTTCTGTACCCGATCCATCAGCATTACTTGGTCTTAGCGTAGTTGGATTGCTGGGATTATACAAAAAAAGGTTTTTCGCCAAAGCTTAATTACGAATTAGTCTCAATGCGCTTGGGTTAAACCAGAAAAATAAATTTGCGTAGGTTGGGGAGCCATTGCGCCCTTGCGGTTCCCCGACTTGTTCGCTTTTAGCATTCCCGCTTACTTACCAAGTGGCGAACTTGCTTTCTGGTAACGGTTTTGTTGCTATCAGATTGCTCAAGCACCAACAACAGATCAATCCTGGTCAGTCTGCAAACTGGTATTTGGAGAAAGTAATTTATGACTTGAAACGGGATCGACATTGGATAATTCCTTGCAAAAATTCAACCGAGCCTCTTGGGCCTGTGTAGACACCATCCAGTTGGATTTTGACAACCAATGGTTGTCATTCGCCACTGAAGCGGCATACCATT
>NZ_JACJQM010000075.1:0-26507 GCF_014696655.1 Nostoc sp. FACHB-888
CACTTTGGAAAAACGTAGGCTAATGAAGCAGCGATCGCAAACTGAGGGTTGTAGATTATTCTGATTCCCGACCTTAAAACTATTATTTTTCTAAACCCTTTACCAGGCAAGTATTTCAGCTTTTCTTAGTGCCATTCCATTGAGAGCCATTTAATTTTCTCCGTTACTGAGGTTGCACACTGTAGGGAAGGCTTAAATTCCCTGAACTAACGCTATACGCTTGATAGACCCCAAGCATGGGGAGATTTTTGTTCGTGGTATTCACCTGCATATAAGCAACCACTCCATCAAACTTGAACTCTGTTTTAGATCGAATGCGTTGAGCCGGAACCAGAACACTGAGCTTGTTACCTTTTAGCAAAACCGGGAAACCGGGAGAATCCAAGTACATTGGCATACCAGGATTGGTGGGTGGAAGCACAACAGTTTTGTCGGTTTTGTTGAACTGCTTGACCGATAAGCCACCAGGAACGCGATCATCTTTGACCAGTACAACCCAATGACTATGAAAAATAATGCCATCATCGGCATAATTCGAGTTGTTATTCTCATCCCATAGTGGCGTGTCATCGAAATCTGGATGAGACGTGACTGCTAATGCCAAAATCCCTTCAACCTTCCTAAATCCAGCATCTTCGGGTTTTAGAGTCGTTGGAAAGACATAACCCAGTACAGGTGCGCCATTAACGCTACCCTGAGGTTTAGGCAGTGTTTTGCCAGCCGTTCCTTTCACAATTTGCTCAAAAATTAGCAAATCTGCATCTTTGAGATAACGAACCCTAGTGTCCAAAATTTCTAGATCAGGTGACTTTGAAGTTGGCACAACTTGAGCAGTCGATCGTGCAACTGGTGCTGCTAGGGGTTGATTTATAGGACGGGCATCTGCTTGAACACTGGAGTGGAGCATTGTCAATGCGAGGCTTAAACCAATACCGAGCAAAGCAATGAGAAAACGTTTCATAACAACCTCCTGTTGTATGAATTAAGAGCTAAAGCGAATGGAAGTAGTTAGAAAGTACTATGAGTGCATACCATCAAGACGTTACGTTGGTGAGAGGCAAACAGCCAGAAAGATTTGAACATGAGTATACTCCAGTTGGTCAATGAATCGTGTCGTCAACATTCACACCAGCCCAAGTTCTGAGGAAGCTACAGTCGTTTATTTCTGAAGTTGCTAACCCTGGTCTGTCTAAACTGTAATAAGTTCCAACACTCAACTTCTTTCAGGTTCTTACAATGATTTGTCAGATTCTTACAGTGTTAGCAAACTTGCTTTGGGGTTATTCCGGTGAATCGCTTGAACTGCAAGCTCTAAACGCTTCACTCCTGCCGATAAAAAGGCAGTTGCAGCCCAATCGCTCTGGGCCCGATCTACATCAATCAGCGGTGTAGATGAAATCGTGAGGGCGAGGCGATCGCCCAAGGTTGCAACTCCAACAATCCGCCCTACCACACTTGGCATGACAACAGGTGCATGGAGTGCTTCAATCCGAATGTTACCGTATTGTTGAGCCATATCGATGCGACCGAGATTTGTGACGCTCAGTTGACAGTGATATTGCGATTGCACTTCTTCAGCAAAGGCGGTGGCATCGGTGAGATTCGCCATTGCGGGTTGTCGAAGTTGACGCTCCTCGACTAATTGCTGGGCAATGTCGATTCGTGAAAGTTGAGATTTGACTGAGCGAGCAACGTCCCAAAACGCGGAATCCGCCATTCGGGAATGTGCCGTCATACAGAAATAAATATAAAGCCCAACTCCATCTGGCATCGGCAAGGATAGCTGCGATCGCACATTGACTGGGTGTAAACATCGCATCACATCGCTGGGTTTAACGTCTTGCTGAGTGAGCACGAGCAAGAACGCCGCGCTGATTGCACCGTGTACGGTTGTGTGTTCGGCTCGACTGCGTTGGATCAATTGCTGGGTGAGTTCGGGAGATAAGACAACGGTGCGAATGTGGGGTCGCGGACGACGAGACAGGGTTGGTACATAGTCCGTCGGCTTAACGGTCGCTTCTGGAGATGGTGCGATGCCAGGAATCGCTGATTCAAGCGATAATGTCGCAGAAAATTCTGATCGCTCAAATATTTTGCCTCCTAACCCTTGAAGAACATTTCGCATCAGATAAATACCCGATAGCCCATCTGAGATTGCATGATGACAAATAATCATCAGTTCGGATTCAGCCCCCGATTGCAGCAGCACGACTCGCAATAAGGGTGCAACCTGCCAATCTAATGAGTGAGCCAGTTCGACTTCGAGTTCTGCTTGCTAGTGCCGATCGTTCGTTCTCGCAACCAGCCGCAGCGGAATTTCGTCATCGGTTTCGACAAATTTAGGCTGTCCGATCGCGTCAGGGGCAATGCGGACTCGGAGCAGTGGATGGCGTTGCTGAACTTGCCTAAGCACCGTCGAAAGTTGATCGAAACTAAACTGTCCCTGAAGTTTTGCAACGGTGGCAAAATCCATTGGATAAAACTGGTTGTAGAGCCAGTATGAATGTTCAACTGCGCCTAAATACCTTTCCATGAGGAACTCCTTGTAAATCCATTATCAACAATAAAAAATTAAGTCACTGTGAATCCACCATCGATAACCAGCGCTTGTCCAGTGATGTAGCTGGCAACATCAGAACATAGAAAGACAACAGCTTGAGCAATTTCTTCTGCCTGTCCTATGCGCCCCATCGGAACCGTAGATGCTAAATTATCAGATGTGAACCCCATCTGGCTAAGGCTGCGATCTAGCATCTCAGTTGCAGTGCCTCCAGGATTCACTGTATTAACCCGAATGCCCTGCTTGGCATAGTCCAGCGCTGCCGCTCGTGTCAGCCCCATGACTGCATGTTTACTCGCGATATAAGGAGATGTCCTTGGAAACGCAATCAATCCTCCCAACGAGGAGGTATTGACGATCGCCCCAGATCCTTGAGTCAGCATTTGCTGGATTTCATATTTCAGGCATAAAAACAGTCCCCGTACGTTAATCGCCATCAGTTTGTCAAAGTCCTCAATTGATTGTTCGTGCAGGGGGTTTACGATCGATTCGATGCCTGCATTATTGAAGGCGCAGTCGAGTCGTCCATACTTATCGACGGTGGTTTGCACAAGCGCTTTAATATCGACTTCGTTCGAGACATCTGATCGCACAAATAAACAGTCAATGTCAGCATCTCGTAGCTGAGCTTCCGTTGCTTTACCTTCTGGTTCGCGTCGTCCTGAGAAAACCACCTTAGCTCCTGCAACACCGAATGCTTTAGCGGTTGCCTTGCCAATTCCCGAAGTTGCTCCCGTAATCAAAACCACTTTATTTTCAAGTTTCATCGTTTTCTCCTTTTGTAGTTGAAAAATCCTGGAGAGAGCGCTATTCATTTGCTCATTGCGCCAGTTTTTACTGCTCAGTTACAGTTGTGGTGGAAAACTTGCTCTAATGGGTGCGAGGCATCAATGCCTTGGATGGCAAATTAAAATTGAGAACCTTCTCAGCATTTGCAGCACTTACAACGGGTAAGGCAGCCACATCAATCAGCCCCAGTTGAACTAGCACAGAAGCTTGCCGTTCTACCTGCTAGTTCACCTCGCTAATATTTGGCTAACAATTGGTGATATGGATTTCTAGAAATGTTAACAAAGCCTCGTATGGCGTTCCTTATTTATCAGTCTTTGATAATTTCGTCCACTAAGTTATCAACCACTACCGGACTCTCGAAGTAAGTTACCGATGGTTCAGAGCCATATCGCTCGACAATGGATTTTTTAAAGTAGTCGGTGTAGAGGCGTTCCGCAGCCGCTTTAGATTCCCATAGGTAAACGCCCCCAGCCATCCTGCCATCTTCGGATAGCAAGAAGTATTTCCGGATCAAGCCCGGTACTTCACGGAGCCTAAGCGCAAGATTGGAAAAGTCTTCTTTAACCTCGTTACCAGTTAGGGGAGTGGACAGGTTGAATTGAACTAATGCGGTAATCATGATCTACTCCTTTTCAATACTTACGCGCTACCACAAGGGGTTGGTAATATCCGCTGACTTCTGGCATTTGCTAGCCAATGTCTGAGAATCCATTATGTGTTATCCAGCTCAAATTGCAGCCTAGATCAGGCAAGGGTCGAACTCTTGTGGCTCATCTTATGTTGCTGTTTAAGGTAGCTTTTGATTGCTTGAGTATTTGCAAGTGTAGATTTCGACGAAATACTCTAGCGGTTGTAGTAGTTTGTCGATCGTTGGCTCATCAGATTTAAGGATGCCGCGATCGCTGCTCCAGCAATGCCTCCACCATTCAGGATTGTGATTACAAAGCGTTTGCAGTAAATGCGAATAGGAATCGTCAAATGCCTCGTTTAGGCTAAGCTTGCCTGCTACTCCCGGCTTCTGGCGCAGCTTGCGAATACCAAGGCAACAAAGTCGCAAGTAGGATGTCATTTTTAGCTGTCGTGGCATCTTGGTCAGTAACTTAGTTCTTGCGTAATTAAGCAAATGAACAACCTCTTTGTCGAGGTCTGTAGAGCAAAATTCAATGATTTGGGTTGCGGTTAACATAGTTCAAAACTCGAGTTGCACCTAAGTCATCTAGAAGCGAGCGCAAAATTGACGGGTGTGTAGCACCGCTTCACCATGCTCGGGAATCCACGCTGCCCACTGATCCTCTAATACCTGACAAAGTAGCAGTGCTTCGTCAAAACTAAAGGTACTGGGAAGTTCCAAAAGGTGTACCCAAGTATCAGCCTGGAGCTCCTGCTGCGATGATTTGAGGTGAGACTGGTTTGACCACTCCAGATTCTGCTTTTGAGGTCGAACACCAAAATCTTGTATGTAGGAATTGAGTTTCATCGTTTTGTTTTCCTTCCTGGTAGACAACACACAATCAAGGCTGGCTCATCTTTAGCAAACAGCCTTATTCAAATCTCTAATACGCGCTTTTATTTACCGTGAGCGAATTGAGCGGATTGATTGCGGCGGTAATAATGCGATAGTTTTAAAGCATGCCCCAGTAGCCCAAGCTAGGGTAGCCTGTCGAGAATATCGGACAGCAATTCAGGTTGTGAGGCAAATGGTGAATGGCTAGAGTTAAGCGTCTGCACATCGAATTTGTTACCAGGAGTCAAATCATCAGCCTGCCTAATCATCAGGTCTTGCAAGGCTAAAGGTATAGCATTATCTTCAGTGCAGCGGATGTATGTGCGGGGCACGCCCCCCCAACGTGCAGCCGATCCCCTAGTATCGGCAGCCAAGGGACTTAAGGGCAGATCAGGAGTCAAGCTGTGAGCGTAAGGAAGAAAACCCTTCATCGGAACGTCGTTATAGAAGATTTGACGAAGCTCTTCTAGATAAGTTAGGTCGGTCGATCGCAAATTGAGTCGAACTGCGCCGATTTCGGCAGGGTTGCCAACAATAGTCTTGCTTTGACGCGATTGGGCAGGTGCAGCCTCAGGCAGATCATTGTAGGCAAGAAGGCTTGGCAGTTCTGTCGGGCAATAAGCGCTGAGGTAAACAAGTCGATCAATGAGATCGGGCACCTTTTCACCCAGTTGAGTGATTACAATTCCGCCCATACTGTGACCCACAACAATAAGCTTTCGGTCGGCAGCTAAGGCACGTACTGCTTCGACTGCGGCATTCACATAATCTGTGATGGTGATCGCTTTAAGGGGTGACTTTTCAGTTGCGAACACAGTCAGCTCTTGCTGAAGATATGAGGTAGGAAACTTTGCATTAAGTCCGTGCCCAAGCAGGTCTATAGCAACAACATGGTGCCCCATACCTGTAAGTAAACCAGATACTTTATTCCAATGTAATGATGAGTGCCACGCACCATGAATGAGTAAGATGGCTTTCGATCGCTCATCTGATTCGACTGGAGAAGCTGCCGAAACCCTATATCGACCGAAAGCAACAGATGTTGAAAGTGCTAGGATACTGCTAACAAGGAAGTTACGTCTTTTCATCTTCACCTTGTAATTTAGGTCGTGTGGCAGAAACTTGTTGAAGACAGAAGTTAATGACTCCGGTTCTTTCGCGGTACCCCAAAGCCGAGGTAGTGGGGCAACAGTTCCGCCGTTTCTTCCGGGGTCAGCATCTTGACTCCGTGCTTGGCAGCCAGTGCGATGGCGGGGGCTGGATCGGAGAGCGCGTATGTGGTTGCGATCGCAGGTAGTTGCATATTGGTGGACGGACTCGACATCGCTTCAAAGTACCTGTCCAGACTGTACCCGCCTGGACCGCCCGGTTGCAACAGGGCGAGGAACCGGAGGGTGGGCGACAGGTAGTAGAACGCGTGCGCCTGGTTCCGGGGGAGGAAGATCGTTTCGCCTGCCCGCACCGTCCGGACTTCGCCCATGCAGTACACCTCAAGTTCGCCTTCTAGAATGTAATACACCTCATCCTGGTCATAGTGGAGATGGGGCGGCGGTTCATTTCCCGGTTTCATCCGAAGCTCCAGAAGAAAGAAGCGGTTTTCGGTCTCGACCGATGTCACGAGAAAAGACATGAGACTGCCCATGTAGGATCGGGTGGTCTCCGTGACCGCGCTACGAACGAAGAAATCTGCTGAGTGTTTCATAATTCGACCTCTGATATTAACTAGAACGGCAAAACTAACTGGAGAGGTGAGACTAAAGGCTTAATTACGTATGCGTCTTAGAAAATATCAAACGAGTTTACTATGCTTCCAATCTACCTCTAGCAAGTTTTACCGCTCTAGGATATTAATGTGACTGTCGTGCTTACAATTGGTTTTGTGGTAACTTAAATCTTGCAACTCAGTCCTTGCAAGTGTAGATTTTGACGAAATGCTCTAGCGGTTGTGGTGTGATTGGCAAGGATAGTGAGATGAGAACCAAAAAAACAGAAAGATTGCGTCATGAAATTGCTCCTAATGATTATGGTTCGACATGTCCGATCGTCGAACGAAAGACATCATCCGGATCGTAGGTTCGTTTGAGATCGAGCAATCGCTCATAGTTCGATCCGAAGGCAAGCCGAACGCGCTCTTGCTCCTGCTCATCCAGGGCATTAATGTACCCCCATTTGAAAGCATAGGGTGCAAGTACCTGTGAAATGTTCTGTGCCCATTGGATATGCCGTTGCTCGTCGTCTGGAGACTGTGGCTCCCAAGCTGCGATTGCCTGAACCATCAGATGATCCTGACGCAGCGCAAAAGCAGTCTCGGACACACCCACACGGCTTGCGGCTCCATGAAAGTTATGGAGTTCGATGAGCGAAAAGGAGGAAGAGAATGGCAGTCCCTGTTCGATCAGCACCTCAATGGTCTCAGCCTGGAGACCACTGAGCGATTGCGTTTGAATATAGTAGTGACGACCTTTCGGGGCAATAGCATCCAACTCATGAATCAGTGCGTTGTATGTGATAGGTTGCACTCGATCAACCAGCGGAGAGCCAAAGGTACGCAGAGGTGCGAGCACCTGTTCACCTGCTTCGATCGGACCACAATAGGTGGGTGAGAGAAAGAGAACTGTTGAACCATCTGGCATCTGGAAGAATCCAGACGCAATCGTCAATTCATCGGGTGCTGTTGCGATAAACTCATTAAGGCGGCGTAACACCGCTCTGGCTTGATCCAGAGGATACAGCAGCATACCAGAGAGCACCGTGATGAGCGGATGCAGGCGATACTCCAGGGAAACGACAACGCCAAAGTTGCCCCCGCCTCCGCGCAATCCCCAAAGCAGATCTGCATATTCCTCGGCATTTGCGGTCACAAGCTGTCCGTTGGCAGTTACCACTTGTGCTGACAGCAGGTTATCGGCACCCAGTCCATAAGCACCCGTCAGAGGACCATATCCTCCTCCCAAGGTAAATCCAGCCATCCCAACGCTGGAGATGGTTCCTGTGGCTGTTGCCAACCCATATTTCTGCGCTGACTGGATCAGGTCGCCAGCCGTTGCTCCACCTTGAACATGGGCTGTGCGACTAACTGGATCTATGGTGACGGCTCTCATCTGGGAAAGATCGATCACCACGCCATTCTCAGACAAAGCTCGTCCAGCAAAATCGTGTCCTCCCCCCCGAACCGAGAGTGCCAGCCCATGCTTATGTGTCCAGCGAACCGTATGAATGACATCTTGGATACTCAAACAACGAATGATCGCCACTGGTCGAGTCTTCACCTTGCCATTCCAGAGTTGGCGCACCGATTCATAGGCAGCGTCCTCAGGCAGAAAAAGCTGTCCTGTAAGCAGTGCTGCGAGATATTTGAACAAAGTATTGCTCTGACCATACGTTGTTGTCATGGTTTCTCCTTTTCATGTTGCAGATTGAATAACTCATCAGAGTTTTGCCCGTTCTACCCGCTGTTTAGAAATTGTTCTAGTTGATTCAATCTTTACTTTCTACTAGTTTCATCAGACTGAAGAGAGCCTAGCCACTTATGCCAGAACCGAGCAGCTTGAACTTCCAACGAGTTGATATTACGAGCAGTATCTACTCGTAACTTATTAAGGCTTAATTCAGGAGTGGTAACAATCTCACAAGCATGACCAATAAACCACCGTTCCAATCCTGTTGCTGTCACTTCAGGGTGAAATTGTAGTGCCAGGCAATGCTTACCGTAGGAAAAAGCTTGATTGCAATACAATGAGCTAGATGCAAGGTGAGTAGCGCCCTGTGGTAAGTCAAAAGTATCCCCGTGCCAGTGCATAACTGACGTGTTTTCTATTACCAAATGGCTTAAAAGCGATTGTTGACCTGCCTCACTAAGTTGGATAGGTGCCCAACCAATTTCTTTACACATACCAGGGTATACCTTAGCACCTAAAACTCGTGCTATCAGTTGAGACCCCAAGCAGATACCTAAAGTAGGTAAATCAGTTGCTAATCGCTGGTCTAGTAAACGCAGTTCATCCAGTAAAAAGGGATAATCTTGTTCCTCGTAAGCGCCAATTGGCCCACCTAGAATAATCAGGAGTTCTGGAGCCAGCAGATTAATTTCAGCAAGGGAATCAAAACCAGCCTCTAAGTAGGTGATAGCGTAATCTTGTTGCAAAAGAATTGGAGCTAAACTACCTAAATCTTCAAAAGCAACATGTCGAATGGCAATAGCATTTTTCATGGGTATTTAAGCAATTCAATTTCAAGTAAATTCAGCTGCTTTCGACCTAATTCAAGCCGCTCAAAAGGATGAATCAATCTAAAAATGCAGTGGTGGTAGATTAAGCTGCGTCAAAAGCTTTGTTCTCTAAAGAAGCTATTTTGAGGAGTAGTTGGCCCTTGGTGGATAATCGCCAAACCCTATTTATTTTCATTGCACTAACGCACATACTGCCACAAGGAGCACAACAGCAACCGTCCGCAACTTCTCCCTGAATTAATTCGTTTTTCCAAAGTTCGTGTGTGATTAGCCTAAAGGCTTTTGATTCAAAGCCTAGTATTCGACAGACATCTTCTCCAGTAACTGCCTGTGTACTTAAAAACTGCAAAATTGTCAACTCCATTTTTTCTTCTCCTATAAGCTAGAACACCGATTCAGTAATCAGAATTAAGTAGCAGACTGCTCAGTAGTGTTAGTAACAATTTTGGCAAGGACATGAAGATTATGGACAACGGCAGTACGGCGGAGGTCAAATAGATTTTTGCGAGAACCAACGTAACGAGCTTGATCTCCTTGCCACCGACCAATATGAGATAAGGAATGCTCCACAGCAACACGTTCTCTAAGCTTGGTACGACCAGCAGGGGTTAATTGACGTTGTTGTAGTTCCCTGAATAACGGCTCATCAGGATGAATAGAAACACTGCGTCCAGTTTTGGAAGTAGTACAACGTTCCCTGAACGGACAACTTGCACAGATATGCTTGGGAAACTGGACTTTGCCCCCAACGGCGAAAGGTAAAGTGACTTGATTAGGGCAACAGATAGTCTGATTGTCCCAGTCTAAAGTAAAAGCAGTTTTAGTAAACCGCTTACCATTTCTTACCTGCCAAGCTTTACAGTAAACAGTCAGTTCCTGGGTTCTGTTTTGAACCAAAGAACTACTGAGGTAGGCGCGGTCGATGTGTAACTCAACCAGGTTCACTTTCTGGAATTTTAAATCGATGGCGATCGCATCAGTAACAGATGCCTCAGGGATATTTGCTCTTGTTACCCCAACGGCGCGAACCAGCCCATTGTCTAAATCTCGTAAGACATGACGTTTATAACCATCAAATAGCTGAGTTTTGCTTTTACGCCCATGTCTCATTTCTTCGTCAACGATTGCGATACGTCGTTCTTTAGCAACACCTGTTCGTAGTTTTATCTCACCATGAGCATCCACTTCCACATCTTGGGCTTCAATTAGCCTTGCGGTCTCCAAAGCCAAACGAACTTGAGGGTGTTCGGTATTTTCTGGTTGTGCTTGTACAAAAGTCTCAAGTCGATCTATTGCGTCTAATACAATTTTTAAAGCCAAATTTTTCTGGTCTGGGTCATCCCAGTTTAAGTCTAAAGCGGCTTTCAAGCTCGAACCCGCAACGATGTCTACCTTAATGTCATTGGCAACTTCTGCCAGCCCCCGCCCCTGCTGGTTAGCTATCACACCAATCGCTTTTTTTAGCGCGTGACCCAACAAATTATATGTATCCTCGACCTTCGATGCTCCCCACAACGGACTGGAATCAAGTGCTGCCCGTAACTGCCTTGAGCCAAAACCCTTCGTTTGCTCTGCTAGTTCTATTTTTCTCTCAATCAGCCTACGGTCAAGACCTTGGATAATTAGCGCCGTGCGAAATCTGACCAATGTCGCCTGGGAAAAAGGCGCATTTTCACAATCTATGCAATCCAGCACTAACTGCCAACGCCTATCCATGATCAGTGCTTCAATTGCTTCCGCATCTGAAGCGCCTGTGTAAGCTTGCAAAATTGTTGCTAATGCCAGTTGTGCTGGCGCTACTGGTGGATGCCCTTTGGCAGAATCTGCATAAAGCTTGCCCAGTTCTGCTTGAAATTCCTCATCAAATAACTGATCACGATATTGCCTTAAGAACGTAAACAGCTTTGCTCGTTTAATTCGTTTGACGATACTTTGCTCTAATGCTGATAGTTCTATCGGTGGCTGCCATATCTGGGGTCGCATACGTAGATTCGCTGTTGGTCATGCACATTTATTACCTGAATTTACATCAATTGTGGTTATGCCTATCCTTGAGACTTTATTAAATCTCCCTCAAAGCTTGTTTGTTGCTATAAGTGTTGTCTGGCAAGTGTTTACTCTACTTTTTTACCCATTATTTACTTTAATTCAACCTGATTTTTCTTTCGTTCTGCGATTACTGAATCGGTGTTCTAGCACTTAGTAGTAATGGGATTAGAGAATTTCTTCTAATTTCAACACCCTTCAAAGCTATTTAGGTAAAGCCACCTAAATGGAGCAGTCCTCTACCTCAGCCTATTTGCTTAGTGAAATGGCTAACTGTCCTTTGCCGAGTCGTGTTAATATGCTATCTAGCTGTCTCACTTCAGTTTCATCTAGTGGCAGCATAGGCAGACGGGGAGTTCCAGCTTTAATTCCTAAAAGCTGTAAACCGGCTTTAATCGTAGTAGGTAGCCCTCCTTTGAGGATAAATTTCAGTAACGGCAATTGTTGGTAAAAAATCCGTCGAGCCTCAAACAAATCTCCCTTGAGGGCGAACTCATAAAGTGCAGTAGTAAATTCTGGAATTAAATTGTGAGCCGCAGTACACCAGCCACTTGCTCCAGCAGCAAAAGCCTCTAGTGCCAGCGGGTTGGAGCCATTGTAGAAGGGAATGGTGCCATCAGAAAGCTCGTATAAACGGTGCATCCGCTGGATGTCGCCTGTACTCTCTTTCACCATAGTAACGTTATCAATCTCCTTCACCATCCGAGCAATTAGCTCTGGTGATAAGTCAATCCCACTTGTAGCAGGATTGTTGTAAACCATGATTGGAATACTAATTGCTTGGGCAATTGCAGCATAATGCTGAAAAATTTCACGCTCGGAAAGTTTCCAATAGGAAATCGGCAGCACCATAACTGCGTCAGATCCGACTTGCTGGGCAAACTTGGCACGCCGGATTGCATTGTGTGTAGTGAGTTCTGAAATGCCAACAACAGTAGGGACTCGTTTAGCTACTTGATGAATCGAAACGAACGCTACTTCCTCCCATTCAGCATCTGAGAGGTAAGCGCTTTCGCCAGTACTACCTAAAGGGGCAATTGCGTGAGAGCCATTTTCAATCAGTTGCTCAATCAATTGAGATAATGTATCTGTATCAATCGTTTCGCCACCGTCCTTGAATGGGGTAACAGGATAGGCAATGATGCCGTGCAAATTTAAATTTGGCATTTTTTTGTTCTCCTAACTAATAGACTTGTCGCCTAATAAAGGTTTTGAATTTTTCGAGCCAGGCAAAACAAGGGTTTCAGCCACTAATTTTTTATAAAGCGACAAGTCTAATTAGCTTCTTCACGCAAAGCTAAATTCCCCATGTTTTGAAGCATTGGTGCATTCTCACAAGCTAAGTACTTGGCAGGCTTGTCTGGATCTAGATTGACATGATGATGCCATGCCCATACTGGAATATAAACGGCATCTCCTGCTTTCCATTCCACTTTTTGATCTTCAATCATGCTGTAACCTTGCCCTTCTAGAACAAAGAGAATTGTTTCATAAGTATGGCGGTGTCGATTGGAACGCCCATTTGGAGTTAGCCCACCGATGGTCATGCTAATTGCAATCGACGGCAGATCGATGAAGAAAACTGGGTGTTTGCGAGCTTGGGAGTAGGCGTTTTGGATAGTACCTGACTCAACACCTTGATGAATTAACCGCTTTGGTATCTGAACTTGGACGGTTGGCGGAGTTTTATCAAAATCTGCTGAGTGAAATTTAACTGTATCCATATTCTTGGTTCTCCGTTTGTTTCTGTAGTCAGGTTTAACTCCTGATTAGTTAGTTTGTTGTTTGCTCAACGAACTACCTTAATTATCTACATGCCGTTTTGATTGGTGCAAGACTTATTTTCGATAGATATGATAGGTGTAACCTATAACGCTCGATGCAGATTTTGATTGAATTACGTCACCTTCGATATTTCTTAGCTGTAGCAGAAGCTGCTCATTTTACCCGTGCTGCCGAAGCCATCTATGTTTCTCAACCGACACTGTCACAACAAATCAAGCAGTTAGAAGCAGACTTGGGTACAACCCTATTTGACCGCATCGGCAAGCGTGTCATGCTCACGGAGGCGGGTGAGATTCTTCAAGCTCATGCACAACGAATATTTACTGAACTAGAGCAAGCACAACAAGCCATTCAAGAATTAGAGGGATTACAAGGAGGAGAGCTAGCTGTTGGAGTCGTGCAGACGGTAAACGCTTATATGATTCCAGACTTAGTAGCTCGCTTTACCACTGCTTACCCAAGGATTTCACTCCGCATTCAGGAGCTATCTGCTGACGAGATAGAGTCTAGAATTGAACAAGGAAAATTGCATTTGGGAATTAGCTTCATACCCCCTACCTCTCCTTTTCTAGAGGCAGAGCTTCTGTTTGATGAAAAATTAGTACTTATTTTGCCAACATCTCATCGACTAGCTAGGCAGAAGCTGGTTCGTTTTGACGAACTCAAAGATGAAGCGTTAATCTTACTTCCGCCAGGCTTCTACACGCGACGACTTGTAGATGAGGGACTAAAAACTGCTGGTGCATATGCCAAGTTGTTGGTTGAAATGAATACCATTGGCGGCGTACTTGCTACTGTCCAAGCCACTGGAGCCGCAACTGTGCTGCCAGCACTTGCGCTACGCTTGAAAGAAGCAGAGGGACTGTGTGCTGTAGAACTTGCTGCTCCAGCCTTACGACGTAATGTAGGTTTGCTCTGGCGACGTGAAGGCTACCGCCGTGCTGCTGCTCGTACCTTTGCGGCGATCACTGTTGCCACAATTGGGGATAATTACCTTGCTTGATAGGCTTACGAGATTGGGAAGAATTTTGTTTTTGACAAATTGCTCAAATGTTGTGGGTGTTTTTGCCTCCGGGGTTCGTGCTGTGGCATAAACTCCATCCGGATCGCCAAGCGCACGGAACAGATCACCCATTTCGCGCTGAACCTCAGCAGTCGCGCCCATTGCTGCAAACTGCTGCTGGAGCGATTCAATACTAACTTGAGTGTATTCGATCGAATAGCCCAGCACTCGCGACAAGATAGCAGATGTTTCAAGCAATGTTAGATTTTCGGGCCCCATCAAATTACGAGTCCACTGTCCCGCCCAACGCTGATTCAGGAGATAGTGTGCTGCCACATCTCCGATATCATCAGTGCTAATCCAGGGAATATCATGGTCACTCGGATAAGAAAACCGAACCGTGGGATCGCTTTGGAGCGTCTCGATTTGCACCAGGAAATTCTCCATAAAATAGCCGGGACGTAAGTGAACTACATTGGCAGCCGTTTGATTGAAGATCGATTCAACATTTCCACTCAATGAGACTGTGCCCAGATTTGGTTTTGCACCTGCACCAATGCTTGAAATGTTCACGACTCTTGCAATGCCATTGGCAGATACAGCGTTCGCGCCCGCCTTTGCTGTTTGAAGATACCAATCACTCAAGTTAGACACATCTAGCTTCGGTGGTGTTAGCCAAAACAAAGCATCTGCCTGCTGGGTAATCTCTATCAATCTTTGAGCATCATCACTGCTGACCTGTTGAATGATCGCACCTTGAGTAACAAAATCTGCCAACTTCTCTGGATGTCGGGTTAGGAGAATCGTTTCGGCTCCTGCCTGGATGACTTTTTCTATGATGCGTCGTCCAATGTTACCAGATGCGGCTGCAATTACAATTTTCATCTTTGTTCTCTCTATAACTTTATCTCTAAAGCTGGGCGAGAAGTTTCTCTGCTGCCCGTTATCCCAAGAATCGCAACCGGATTCCAGTATTCGCGGTAGTGAATAATCTTTTCGTGCTTTGTTTCTAGTCGCACCACATAGTCTTGCTGATAGGACTGACCCGTTGCCACAAGCACAGCTTCCCCATGAAATTCAGCGAACAGAACATTTTGAATCAGTGTTTGACATTCACGAACATCCGTAAAGACCCAGTTTTGCAATTGTGCGACTGTGTTCTTCATGTGGTTATAGATCGCAGGTTTGCCTTCAAATCGACCAATTGCACCTAGCGCAGATGCATAGGGAAATTCTACGATCGCATCTTCAGCCAAGAGATCAGACCAAGCCTTCACATCTGTTCCAATTAATGCGAGATGAGCAGCAAAAACTTGAGCAATCGGATTCTGTTCCATATCTTATGTCGGTTAGTTAAGTATTGGACAAAAACTGTAGAGCGAGGACGGCCCTCATTCTTCGATTATTTAACACTTGTTACTGCTTCAATCTCAACAAGAGTTCCTGGTGATGCTAGAGAAGCGACTCCAATTCCAGTCACGGCAGGACGAGACTCACCTACAAACTCAGAGAAAATAGGGGCAATGGTATTCATGTATTCACCGAGTTCTCCATGAACGTAAACGTGAATATGCAATAGCTGACCGACTGACGATCCAGCATTCTCTAAGACAATTTTGAGGTTGTTCAGCGCCCTCCTCGTTTGTTCTTCAACAGATTTCTCTGTAGTCTCATATTGTTGGTTCCAGTCCACTTGTCCAGAAATGTAGAGTTGTCCTTTCCAACCTTTACTAAATGAGCGGCAAAAGCTTTTGCAATTGTATATTGCTCTATATGCGGAGAAGTCTGTATTGAATTCTCCTGATTCTTTGTACCTAAAGTGCACTAAGTTCCAATGCTTAACTGCTTTCAGATTCTTACAACCATTTGTCAGATTCTTATGGTATTAGCGAGCCTATTTCGGTGTGATTCGACGGGAACTGATCGAGAAATTGCGCTTTTATTTACCGTGAGCGGATTGAGTGGATTTATTGTGACGGTAATGGCAATGCGAACGCGATCGTATCGAAAATTGTTGGAGAATTATCAAAAATCCTAGACGGATGTGAAGGGCTAAAAATAGTTATCTTTTGCATAGGGATAAACCCAAAGCGTAACCTGAAGCGTGACTGATTTAAACCAAGCTTGGTACATCTTCTCAACCTCTTCAGCATCATGCCCGTTGCTAGCCAAGAACGGCTTAATGGTCGCTGTAATCGGATAGATGAAGGCAATCATGTATCGCAGTCCAATATGCGGCACAGAGACAACATGGTCGGTTTGATTTTTCTTAGCATAGGTATGCCGTAAACCAATCTCTTGTTGATAGTCGAGCCAGGTTTGGTCATAAGAACGGTTACAGGTGTCCAGAATCCATTGATAAAATCGTTGACGAACAGTAGCAAGATACTCGTCAATCAATTGATTGTCTGGAGTGCTGAAGTATTGCGCTAGATGAGGGTGAGAAGCAACAAAGGAATACCACGTATCCAAAATCGCATCAATTTGGTCTTGCAGAACTTCTCCAGCCAGATGCAGGTATTTCTCATCTTCCTCTGTAAACAGCACCGTCTGCTTGAGTAAGCTTAGATGTTCCATTGACAGCGGTGACTTGGCAACTTCCTCAGTGCCGTAAGTATAACCAGTAACCGTGGTATACATATCATCATCTCCTTCAAAACTAAACCCAGTATCTCGCTTTAACTCGGTTGAGAACAGGTAAGATCGGACAGTAAACCCGCAACTTAACTGCAAAAAGTGAGGTAGAATACCTTTGTACTTAGGGGCTTTATTCTATAAACTATCCTTTAAAGGATCAGTAGTAGAATCGAATTCGGCTCACCCCCTTTGCCCGAATGGTACTAAGAAAAGATGAAACCTAGTCAGGGCAGGGTGTAGAGGGTAGGGTGTAGGCTAAGGAGCCTTGCAAAAATAACTTGAACAATTTTTATGGGGAAGTTAAGCTCACAAGCCGTTCCAGATTAAATTTGTACAACTTATTTTTACATGCTGCCTAAGTGTGTTAAGAAAATTGAATTTTAGTGCATCAAATAGAACAACATCTTCTTCCAACCCTTAACCCTACACCCTATACCCAAAAGCCAGTAATATCAGGGGTTTACGCTTATCAAGCGTGCCATTTGTTATAGCCCACAAGGTTGTTCCCTCGCGCCCAGGTAGAAGTGAACCACGAGTCTGCTTTCCGCCGCCCAAAAATTTACCCCTTGATGACTAAATCCCGGCATGAATTACAAAAGCAATTAAAAACTGCTTAACCACAAGTGTTTCAGCTTTTCAAGCGTGTCATCCGCTCCTGGACGCTTAATGCCTGCGCGAATTAAGCGTAAAACTTCCAACATCCATTTACACCCAAGCGTATGCTCCACAATATAGGCAACGCTTGGGTGGGAGCGAGGAAACTTTTTTGGTGTGCTACGAGGCTGTGATATCTGCATTTGCTACTAAACGGTAACTACCTTACCAAATCGTGCTGACTTGCTCCCGTTAGGGAGAACTTACTTATGCTCAATGGTATTGAAATCCCGTCACTGTTTATTCTACATCAAGAAGATTTGGCACAGATGGAATCTATGAAAGCAACCGTATTAAATGCTTTTGGTGATGCTGAGAAGTTTGAGATTCAAACTGTTCCCATACCAACACTGAAGGCGAATCAGGTATTAGTTAGAGTTTGTGCAACCTCGATTAACCCGATCGACTACCAAACTCGTCGTGGTGATTACAAGGAACTGGTTCGATTGGCCGCCATTCTTGGAGTCGATGTTTCAGGGGTGATTGAGGCAATTGGCGAAGCCGTGACTCATTTCAAGGTGGGAGACAACTTGTATTACTCGCCGCAAGTCTTTGGAGAATTCGGTAGCTATGCTCAGTATCATGTGGCTGATGCAACGATTGTTGCATTGAAGCCTGCAAATCTATCGCACATTGAAGCAGCTTCTTTTCCGCTTGCAGGCGGAACTGCTTGGGATTGTCTAGTGACTAGGGGTAATCTACAATTTGGTGAAACAGTTCTCATCCATGCGGGTGCGGGTGGAGTGGGTTCGATCGCAGTTTAACTCGCCAAAGCGTTTTGTTTTGTCACCCCAGTACCGAGCAAAATTAGAGGCTTCGACAAAACTCATCGAGCGTCATCAGCTTCGCCCAGTGATTGATTCAGTATTGTCTTGGGATCAGGTCGTTCTGGCACATCAGCATCTAGAGCAGGGAGGAACACGGGGCAAAATTGTGCTGAAGTTTACAGAAAATTAGACCAGCTTTACGGCGTTGGTAATTCCTAAACGGATCAGAATTTGATTGTGTGCTGAAGGACAACATTGATTGGAACAGGAGAAACAGGATGATATTGCAAGACAAAGTGGCTAGTTGCTAGAGGAACATCAGGAACTGGTAGAGCAACCGCCACCCTTGCGGTATCTGCAAAGCAGCGCGCTTTTGGTACTGCGGGCGCAAAATGGTCTTCTGCGACAAACCCGATGTAGAAGGGGAAGAAACTGCTGCTCTTATTTGCGAGACGGAGCGGAGTGCTTGTTTTCAATCGCACAGTAACACCATAAGAATCTGACAAACGACCCTAAGAATCTGAAAGAAATTAAGCTTGGGAACTGGCTACACTCCAGATATATATGTAGAAAAGGACTTAGACACCATGAGAAAGCAACTTGTGAATCCGCCACAACGGTATGATGGCAAACCACACGGATTGTCCCACGCTGTTATCGATACCGCGACAGGCACCGTCTACATCTCGGGTCAAGTTGACTGGGACATGAACCACCAAGTTTCATCCCACACCGTCGAGGGGCAACTCAAGAACGCGCTAAATAACCTAACGATCGTCCTAGATGCATCGGGAAGCTCCGTAGAGAATTTGCTGAACCTTCGCATCTACATTCGCGGTGAATTTGGAGAATTCTTTGAGGATATTGCACCAATTCTCGCACAATTTCTGGCAGACTCGCGCCCCGCGCTTACTGGCATCGGTGTTGCCTCACTCGCCTCCCCAGAAACATTAGTTGAGATTGAGGCAACAGCAGCCCTTAAGTAATTATCTGCTTACTGGGTTGGCGAAATCCCTCCAATGGGAGAAGCATCAATCGCGGAATCAAGGTTACGATGTATTGTCAGCGTTAGATTTTTGGCTGGTAAATATCTTTGCTGCGCCAGGATCAGGCTGAAAAAAGCCAGTACGTGTTTATTCTGCAACTGCAAGCAATCGGTAAGAGCAAGCTCTATGACCAGCAACCTGCTCAACTCGCTCGAACTCAGCCAACAGTGGAATAAAACGCTGATGTTCTCCAGTCGGCAAATGAGCTGGAATGGTGTTTTGGTTGAGCAGTGTCAAAGTCCTGCTTCAGCTTTTGAAATGGAACTCCCTGCTCTCTCCGATCACTGGCTCTACTTTCATACAGGACATCCCGCCCCGTTAGTTCAGAAACGGGGCGATCGCTTGCATGAATCCATCCTGCACAAAGGGGACAGCTTCTTGGTTCCGGCGGGACAACCGAGCTATTGGTGTCAAGCTCCAGATATGAGTGATGTCATTTGCGCTCCGCTGCACATCTGCTTAAAATCGGAATTCATTAAACAAGTTGCTGAAGCCTCTGACATTGATTCAAAAAGGTTCGACCTTGTGCATTGTTTCGGTCAGCAAGATTTGCAACTTCATCAGATTGGAATGCTGATGTTCGCTGAATTGCGATCGGGTGGGATGATGGGGCAATTATATGTCGAATCACTCACTCAAATTCTGGTGATTCATTTACTACGACACTATTCGACCCTGGCGCAACCAATTGCATTACAAAACAGCAGCTTAACTCGTACTCAGTTGCAGCAGGCGGTCGATTACATCCACGCTCATCTGAATCGAGATTTATCCTTGGCTGAACTGGCAAGTGTTGTTAACATCAGCCCGACTTACTTTGCGAGTTTGTTTAAGCAAGTAATGGGGATTTCGCCCCATCAGTACGTGATTCAACAGCGCGTGCAACAGGCGAAATTGATGCTGTCGAAAACGGATTTAGCGATCGCACAAATCGCTCTACAGGTTGGCTTCTCTAGTCAAAGCCATCTGACGCAACAGTTCAAGCGCATTACTGGAATGACACCAAAGCAGGTTCGCTAACTCCATAAGAATCTGGAAGAAGTCAAGCATTGGAGCTGAATGGCACTAAGAAAAACTGAAATAATTGCCTAGTAAGGGGTTTAGGAAACTAATAGTTTTAAGGTCGGGAATCAGAATAATCTGCAACTCTCAGTTTGCGATGCCGTTCGCGAAGCGTCTCGTAGAGAAGGTGGGCGCTTGCGCCATCGCTGCTTTATTAGCCTACTTTTTCCAAAGTGATGAAACCCTTGTAAATAATACATTTGCGCTTTTCTTAGTGCCATTCCCCTTTGCCCCAATTAACCCAAATTACAGACATTTTGTGGGTTTGTCTATGCTTTCACATCCCCTCTCCATATCTAGACGTGACCGAGGGGGTCATCCTGACTCCCGAAGGATGGCGCAAGCTGCAACAAGCCAGCCATGAAGCAGAGGCGAAATTATTTTCCCTGTAATACAAGTTACGTCAATGCTCCTAATGCCTTTAGGGTCGCTTTCTGTGCAAAGGTTAACCCTATTGCTCCTTTAATATTCATGCCCTCATAAAGGCGATCGCTTCTCAACGTTTGAATACACTCACCCGTACTGAGATCCCAAAGCTTAATCGTCTCATCCTGGCTACCACTCCAAAGCGTAAGACCATCTGCACTGAAGTGCAATGAGTAAACCCCTCTGGTATGCCCCTCCAATATTCTTATGCAAGTACCCGTTTGAGCATCCCATAGCCGAATTGTTTGGTCGTTACTGCCACTGGCTATCCTCTGTCCATCAGCACTGAAGACAACCGACCAGACCCAACTTGTATGTCCCTGGAACGTGTTGAGGCACTCGCCCCTCTCCACATCCCACAAGCGAATGGTTTGATCATCACTACCACTTGCTAGAGTTTGCCCATCTGAGCTAAAGCCAAGGCAGAGAACGCCATTGAAGTGCCCTCGCAACGTTTTGAGTTGTTCACCCGTGGAGAAATCCCACAACAGCACAAGAGAGTCAAAACCTCCACTGGCAAGAATTTGACCATTGGGACTGAGGCTCACTGCGTAAACCCAACTGGTGTGTCCCTGCAAAATATTGAAACATTGTCCCTCCTGCACATTCCATAGGCGAATCGTTTGGTCGTTGCTGCTACTGGCTAAAACTTGACCATCAGAGCTGAAAACTAGCGATCGTACCTCTCCTGTGTGACCTCGTAAGATTTTTAAGCACTCCCCACTACAAACATTCCACAGGCGAATGGTTTGGTCGTTACTACCGCTGGCTAACAGTTGACTATTGGGGCTAAAGCTGACAGACCAGACCGCCTGAGTATGTCCAGATAAGACTTGGAAACACTGACCCTCTTGCACGTTCCACAACCTTACTAGCGCATCTAAACTGCCGCTGGCAAGGATTGGGAAGGGGAAACGGTTGGCGATCTCGTTGCCAGTCCATTTATTCCCCTTGGAAGTGTAACTCAGCGAACACACTGCTTGCGTATGACCGCGCAAAACTCTCACACAGTTACCACTCTCAACATCCCAAAATCGTACAGTCTGGTCATGGCTACCGCTGACTAGCATTTGACCATGCATATAGAAAAGGACAACCCATACCCAATTAGCATGTCCCTGTAACACTTTAAAACATTGACCATCCTCTACCGTCCACAAGCGAATGGTTTGGTCATCGCTGCTACTGACTAAGATTTGACCATTGGGACTGAAGCAGACCGACAATACCCAACCTGTATGACCCTGAAACACATTGAGGCATTGACCATCTTTTACATTCCACAGGCGGATGGTTTTGTCATAACTGCCACTGGCTAATCTTTGACCATCTGGGCTGAAGCGAACCGACCAGACTCCACCCGCATGACCCTCTAGGGTTCGCAGACAACGTCCTGTCTCTACATCCCATAGCCGAACTGAGCCGTCTAAACTGCCACTCGCCAGAACTTGCCCATCTGGGCTGAAGCGGACAGAGCGAACCCAACCCTGATGCCCCTGCAACACTTTCAGACACTGACCATCTTTCACATTCCAAAGTCGAACTGAGGAATTTTGATCGCCGCTGGCGAGCATCTGTCCAATGCCTAGCGGCAGGCTAGCGTCAAAGGAGCTAAAACTCACTGACCAAACCGCACTGGCATGACCATGCAGCATTTTCAGGCAACGACCCGTCTGCACATCCCATAGCCGAATGGATTGGTCGTCGCTACCGCTGGCTAAGGTCTGTCCATCCTGACTGAAGCTGATCCCCCAAACCCAGCCGCTATGTCCCTGAATAGTTAATTGTTGCTGTCCATCTGCCACCAGCCAGACACGAATCGTCCCATCCGTATCCCCTGTTGCCAGTAGGCGTCCATCCTGACTGAGAGCGATCGCTACCACCCCACTCAAAGTTTCAGAGAACACAAACTTTGCCATATCTGCATTTTGAAAATTAGCCTGAGCTAAATTGACCTGTCGCAAGTCAGCCTGCCATACAGCTAACTTAGAGAAGTCAATGCACCGTAAATCGGTTTTCATATGTACCAGCAAATTGAAAACATTTCCACCCACGTATCCAGGCTGCAATGGTACTCTCCTCTGTAGCTCCAGCAGTTTCATTAACCGCTGCTCTATCTCTCGTGGGCTGCCAAAGATAGTCAGCAGATGCTCGAGCGTTGGCTGCACAATCAGTCGCCTTTGAATTTCTCCAATGTAGTTCTTGGCTTGGGCTTTAATTAGGGCGTGCGTCCTCAACCACTTCATATCTTGGTTCTCAACCTCGGCACAGACTTGCTGAACCAGTTGTCCCGTGGCGTATTCCATGACGATGGGCTGAAGGCTGAACCGGGCGGCAGCCTGCTCAACTAAAGAACGTCTCAACAGAGAGCTTAGTACCGTGGGCAGCTCTCGTTTTGAGCCAGCACTGACCACATCTTCACTCAACTCCTCGATGGACATGGGTTCTCGATTTATTGCTAGCCAGACCATCACCTCCCGTTCGACTTCGGATAGGCGATCAAACTGTCGCGTGAGTAGATCACGGATATCGTCAAAAACCAGCACGCCTTGAGCAATGTATTTCACCACCTCTACAATCCTGTCGTTGAAGAGTTCCTGGGTCGCGGCTGCTACCAGTTTTAGGGCCAATGGGTTACCCGCATAGTGCCGAATCAGGATGTTCCACTCTGCTTCTGTAGCCGTGAATTGTCCTTTGTCCCGAAACAGGGCTCGACCTTCTTCTAGCTTCAGTCCTGTAAGCTGCAATGAGGCACAGACGCGACAACCAGTCGTTGGCACTATCGACCCGTTGCCTTCGAGCAGTGTCACTTCTTTGGGCTTTTCCCGACTGGTTAAGATCAGACAACTTTGATGCAGTGACTCTCCTATATACCGCAGCAGTTGCCCATAGCCTTCGTAGCCTGCCAGATAATGCCCTGCCTGTTCACGACTGCTTAAAATCGTTTCAGCATTGTCCAAGATCAGCAGACACCGCTTCTGTCGAAGGCATTCCATTAACTTAGATAATCTTTGATCTAGACCAGTGGGTACCAGTGGGTCTTCTCCCTGCACTCGCATCAGGAATTGCAGCACACTCTCCAGTAATTCCTCCAATGGTGGTGCATTCTGGAGGGAGCGCCACACGACCACCTCAAACTCGGCTTGAATTTGCAGCCCTAGCTTCACTGCTAGCGTGCTTTTACCAATGCCGCCAATTCCCAAAATCGCCACTAAACGGCAATGTTCTTCCACGATCCACTGCTGCATCTGTGCCAGTTGCTCCTCTCGACCGTAGAACACGGACACATCTACCGCCTCTCCCCAGTTCTGCTGCTGGTTCTCCTGTCGGGCTGCCAGGTGTTCAAAAGGGAAGACGGGTGGGGCACAGTCTCCCTGAGATAGCTTTAAGCCAAAATTGCTCAGGAAGGACTCCAGCGATTGCCTGTCTACGCCTACCTCGCGCTTGAGAATACGAGAGATGGTACGTAGGGATAAACCCGTACGCTCACTAAGTTGCTCGTGGGTAAGGCGTTGCCCCCAGTTCTGTTCAGCCTCTACTTCCTGCCTGGCTTGTTGCAGCTTGTGCCATCCCTGATGAGTCAGGATGACCCCTCGGTCACGTCTATATTTGGAGAGGGGATATGAGGGCATAGACAAACCTACAAAATGACTGTAATTTTGGTCAGTTGAGGCAAAGGGGGTGAGCCGAATTCGATTTTACTACCGATCCTTTAAAGGAGAGTTATAGAATAAAGTCCCTAATTCAATACCTTTGTCAAAATAAGAGCCTACAAAAATTTTGGCAAAAACGGCAAAATGACTCATAAATAAGCGTTTAGCTTCCAAGTTACCTTGTAAGCTCAAACCCTTGATACTGAAGGCAATACATTAAAAAATGCTTGCGGGAAACCTTGAAGGAGTTTTTAGAACTTATTGTTTTTGCCAAACCTTTGAGAACAGGACGTTAATAAATCAACCCGATCTCGTAAATTGGCGAAGGTATTGTAACTACAGAGGTATTCTACCTCAGTTTTTGCAGTTAAGTTGCGGGTTTACTGTCCGATCTTACCTGTTCTCAACCGAGTTGAAACGAGATACTGGGTTTAGTTTCACTTGAATATCAGTCATTTCATCAATCGATATGGTGCGCTCTCCGTTTTGATAAGGCCCTTAGCAATAATAAAATGCCCAGCCGTATCAACAATATTTTTGGCAAAACCGAGGTATTCAGGCGCTTTCGCCTTGAAGGCGAAAGCGACGGCTGGGCATTTTATTTCTTGGATTTCCCTTAATAACATGAGGCTCTTGGTTATGAACTGGACTCAAAACCTTGCAAAGAAAACGTTTCGCGGCTTTAGCGTCCCGTAATCGCTATGAGCAGGAACTCCAGGGTGTTTCTATCTGAATCTACTGCCCGATACAAGTATCTATTCTTGCCTTTCACCTTAATATAGGTTTCGTCCACCCGCAATGAGTCATTGGTTGGCTTCAAGTGCGGTCGAATTCGTTTGTCGAGTTCTGGAGCATACCTTTGCACCTAACGGAAAATTGTTGAGTGATTGACTTCTAAGCCTCGCTCGTTTTCCATCTCCGCTACTTCTCGCTGTTGAAAGCGGGTAGCTCAAGTACTAATGCACGCACAATAGGATAATTTCAGGCAATACCGTTGCCAAAACAAGAGTATGAAGAGATGGGGCTGCTGTAGTAAAGTTACTGTCTTCCCAAAGTGAAATAGATGCTGTTGTTTCAAGTATTTCTGAAGTCGAAACTAGGCTACGAAATAATGCGACAGACATTTTTGCTTCAGTTTTTGTCTGCTAAGCTAATCGGCGCTTAAGTTGCATAATAATAAAATGAAGCTCTTTAAAAACAACTATGCCACCACCAGCCAAGAACTTTTTAACGACGGAACAAGTCACACAGTTACAACAAGCTCTAAAAGAGAGTGACCAACCGCATGTCAGAGAAAGAATTCTAATTATTCTGCTCCAGAACGATGGTAAACCGCAACATGAGATCGCTAAATTTTTAGGTTGTTCACCCAGAACAGTAGCATATTGGTGTATGCACGGAGACCCAGATAATCTCGAAACTCTACATAATAATAAAAGACAATACGAACATTACCGAAAAGCCACGCCTGAATATATTGAACTGTTATTAAAAACTGTTGACCAAGAACCATTAGAGTTAGGTTACGAATTTGGAAAATGGACAGCAGAAAGATTAGCTGCATACTTAACCGAAAAAACAGGTGTTGATTTAAGCAGTTCTCAGGTGAGGAGGATATTAAAGAGAAAAAAGTATAGTTATATTTGGGCTAAATATGATTTAGAAGATAAACAAAACCCCCAAGAAAGGGCCAAATTTAAAGAAAAGCTTGCTCAATATCTATCAATCGCACGAGAGCAGCCAGAACGTTTACAGGTATGGTTTTGGGACGAGAGTGGTTTTAGTCTACGTGTAATTCGACGCAAGAATTGGGGTAAAAAAGGAAAGCGCAAGAATGTTTCAGGACAACGACGTTGTGGACGTGTCAATGTGATGGGAGCAATCCGAGAATTAGACCGAAAACGGGTATGCTTTTTCGTCAAAAAAGGTAATGCAGATATTTTTTACGAACAATTACAACAATTAAATGAATTAATCAAACAGGAGTGGGTAAATCAAGGGAACTGTTCTGAAAATTTTGCTAAGTATGGTCCAAAAATTATTTTGATTTTAGATAATGCTAGTTTTCATAAACGCAAAGACGTTCTAGTTAAAATATCTGAAGAGTTTCCGAATTTTGTTTTAGAGTTCTTGCCTGCTTACAGCCCTGATTACAACATTATCGAGTTAGTCTGGCACTCATGTAAGGAATATATTGCTCATCGGTTATTTAAATCAGTAGATGAGTTAAAATCACTGCTAGATAATTTGTTGAATCAAGGCGAGTTAGTCATTAAGTGGCATCGGAAAATCAAAAACAAAGGTAATGTAAGTTATATTGCAGCTTAAATGCCGATTAGCTTAT
>NZ_JACJQM010000076.1:0-26467 GCF_014696655.1 Nostoc sp. FACHB-888
ACTTCTCATTGGAGAAGCGACTCGCATTAAAACTTTCACAACTGCTCAAATATTTGGGTTTCCATTAATTCCACTTCTCATTGGAGAAGCGACTGCAATGCTTTATGAAGTCGGTTCAGAATATGGTGTTTCCATTAATTCCACTTCTTATTGGAGAAGCGACCTGAAATCATCAACAAGATTCTGACTCCCGCTTACTAATCAAGTTTCCATTAATTCCACTTCTCATTAGAGAAGTGACCTGATTGCCGCCTGGGCGGTCGGCATCGAGACCATCTAATTTCCATTAATTCCACTTCTCATTAGAGAAGTGACAAGGTAGTAGTTACGGTTGCAGTCGTTCCAGTACTGGTATTTCCATTAATT
This sequence comes from Nostoc sp. FACHB-888, assembly GCF_014696655.1. Taxonomy (NCBI): domain Bacteria; kingdom Bacillati; phylum Cyanobacteriota; class Cyanophyceae; order Nostocales; family Nostocaceae; genus Nostoc; species Nostoc sp. FACHB-888. Next base: position 367 of record NZ_JACJQM010000076.1, read on the forward strand.
CCACTTCTCATTAGAGAAGTGACCTCTCTTGTGTCTGTTTGCTCTCTTGTTTGTCTAATATGTATTTCCATTAATTCCACTTCTCATTAGAGAAGTGACATCCCGGATGCGGGAAATCGCATGTTTCAAAGTTAGCGGCAAAATTTCCATTAATTCCACTTCTCATTAGAGAAGTGACATTCAAAGCTACGTTACAAGCTGTTTACTGCTACTCATATTTCCATTAATTCCACTTCTCATTAGAGAAGCGACCGATCGCCATTTGTTTCTAAACTGGTACTATTCAGAAAGTTTCCATTAATTCCACTTCTCATTGGAGAAGCGACATAATATTATGTCACAGATTAAAGCAGCTTACAACTGGGCGTTTCCATTAATTCCACTTCTTGTTGGAGAAGCGACTCGTCCGGTATGACGATTTCCGCTGTTTCGATTACGTTTCCATTAATTCCACTTCTTGTTGGAGAAGCGACACTATCAGTAGTGGTATCCACAAGTTGGCGCAGTTTCCATTAATTCCACTTCTTGTTGGAGAAGCGACCTGTATTAGAGAAATCGAACCATGTAAACATTGAAATGTTTCCATTAATTCCACTTCTTGTTGGAGAAGCGACTACTCGCACCCCGTAAATTATTAGCTACAGGTTGCAGTCTTTTGCCGTTTCCATTAATTCCACTTCTTGTTGGAGAAGCGACCAAAGCTTCTGGAATTACGAGTATTGGTACTTTCCAGTTTCCATTAATTCCACTTCTTGTTGGAGAAGCGACCAGTAAATTTAAGTTTACCTTTTAGAGGTCAAGAAAAGGTTTCCATTAATTCCACTTCTTGTTGGAGAAGCGACCTCTTGTATATTTGCAGCATGAGAAGCGATCGCTCGTTTCCATTAATTCCACTTCTTGTTGGAGAAGCGACAGTTAAACCTTTTCATCCGGGGAAATATAGTTGAAACGTTTCCATTAATTCCACTTCTTGTTGGAGAAGCGACTCAAACAGTCAGGAAAATGAACTTAGTATCTGAATCCGCAGTTTCCATTAATTCCACTTCTTGTTGGAGAAGCGACGGTAGGCGGCGGGGAGGAATCCGACGACGTACCCACCGGTAGTTTCCATTAATTCCACTTCTTGTTGGAGAAGCGACACCTTGGCATTGGTCTTAGGAGGAGACGGTACAACGCTGTTTCCATTAATTCCACTTCTTGTTGGAGAAGCGACCCCTCTTATTTAACTCCTTACGCAGCCTGATGTCCAGATGCCATTTGCGGCGGGGTATATGTCTATAGCTAAATTCAACCATATTACATACACATAAAAATGCTGAAACCCTTAGACAGCAGGACATCGGCCGGGTAAACGAGACAATAGGCATTTCCAGCTTTTGCTCACCCCGTCGCAAGGAGAATAAAAAATATTATAGATTTGTCATTCGCATGAAAACCACTTGATTTAAATTTTTTGTGGATTACACTAGGTTAGTCTCTTAAGATACAAGTGCATGAACGTCGATCACCGCAAGCTTTACGCTTTGTTGCAAGAGCCAACGAGTGTTACTCAAGCATCTGAAATTATAGAGCAGTTACAATGTTTACATTCACATGAAGATAATTTACGGCTTTGGTGGGGCTGTATAGGTAAACAAGCTGCTGATATAAGTGGTTCCTCGGATCAAGTGAACCTACAACCAAAGGATCAATCTGGTGATAGCGCTTTTCAATTGCGTCATCCCATTAGTGCAGAGTGTAAGACGGTCACAGCACATGATCGGAGTACAAATATAAAGGTAGAACTTAGTCAGATAATTAGAGAAACAGATGATATAAAAAAGGTATTTTGGTGGTTTTGGCGGTTTTATCCAGAGATACTCGCAAGTAAAAAACCAGAAGCATTGTTAATTCCGGCTCACAGAATTCTCCCAGATTCTCCACTTCATAGTTACAAAAGCACGGTTTCAGCACTAGTGGGTGCTATGTTCCCTTCAGATCAGTACTTAGAAAAACCGGAACATCCCTATTTGCTACTATTCACTTTTTCGCCAGTGCAAGAGTTTATTAAATCATCACGAAAATTCTTGGATTTTTGGGCAGGTTCTTATCTACTACATTATCTTAGTGCCAAATTATGTTGGTACGTTGCTGAAACTTATGGGCCAGATGCGGTAATTACTCCTTCTTTGTGGAGTCAGGAGATTATTGATGCTCTCATAGTCAAGAAATACCCAGATATGAAGGCAGAGTTTGAGCATACTTCTAGCAGGGTAGATCCTGTAAGCCGATTTAATAATTCTCGATCCACTTCACTTTCAACAGCTGGGTTTCCCAATGTGATCACAGTTTTAGTGCCAGGGAAAAAAGCGGCTGAGGCATTGGGTAAAGAATTGAGCGCACAATTGACTAAAGAATGGCAGGCAATCGCTCAAAAAGTATGCTCTGACATCAAAACTAGAACGATAAAATGGTTGGATGAAAATATAGATTCTGATTTAGTTAAAGAATTCCTCATTGAAAACGAAAATGCTAACCAAAGAAACTTACAAAAATGGCAGCAGCATAGTTGTTGGGAATGGAATCAACTTTGGAATGCTCAGATAAATAACACTTGGGAAAATTACTGGACTGCTGTACCTTTTGGCAATCCAGAGCAAGAGTTGATAACTTCTAAAGGTGAAAATAATAATTTTAATACTGATTGGATAGAAGCAGCAGAAGCGATTGCTCCTTCCCATCCTGAACACCAAACCCCAACAGAGGCTGAAAAACAAGTCTATCAATCCCTAAATGTCGGAACTTGGTGGGGAAATGTGCAGTCCCGTCTTGGCAAGTTAATTCAATCAGTTAAGAATACTCGGACTTGGAATTTACCAGCTTCCCCAGGAGAACGTTCTAGTCTTTCTGGTCAGTTTAGTGCGATACACCCTAACTTGCTTTATAACGAACAGTTTCGTGAAGGTGGCGGATTATCTTCTGGGTCAATGCGTCTATTTTGGCAGTTAATGTCTCTAGTATATCCAGGATTGTTTAATGGTTCTGAAAAACTAAATGCCATTGAACTAACTAAACGTATGGCTTGGCAGTATGGAGGTGTTGCAGAATCTTTGGGCATTAAGGAAACTTTTATAAAAGAGCAAATAAACTATGAAAACTTGATTCGCTTTCCTAATTTAAGTTCTATTGCTGCTGCCAGATTTGCTTATAATCATCCAACTAAGGTTCAGGGCTATTGGAATAACCTCAATAGTTTAATTCAGAAAAATTTACCAAAGCAACATCAAAAATTTTGTTCCCGCACTCGCGGTCGTCCCTTTTATATTTATAAAACTGATAGAAAAATTAACCCTGAGAATCGAGATGGTAAAGACTACAATGGTGTCATGTTTTCTAGCAAGTGGCTAGCTGAAGATATGGGCTTGCAAGACAACAAAAAAATTGAGACTTTACGGAGTTTAGTAGAAGAAGCACATAAACAGAGCTGCTTTGGTGATGGGAGTCCTTCTGATTGGTGGGTAATTGTTCTTGCTGATGGCGATAATATGGGTAAGTATGTTTCCGGCGCAAAGCTAGAAAAATATGACAAATATATCGTTAAAGAAGTAGTAGATAAAAATAATTTAGATGATGAAAAATGGTTAAAATTGCTCGATACCAAAAAACGTATGGGGCCAGCAACTCATGTCGGACTAAATCGTGCTTTATTAGATTTTTCCAATCGCCTCGTACCTTATCTAACTGAAAAGCGTTTTTGTGGCAAAGTTATCTACAGTGGCGGCGATGATGTTATGGCAGTGCTGCCCTTAGAAGACTTGCCTGAGTATCTGCTATCGCTACGAGCAGCTTGGTCTAGTGGTAAAGACCCATTTAATGAATTTGAAAGTGAAGGTGGTTACTGGACTCCTAAATCAAATCTAGAAGGAATACCCAATCGTTCTCACTTCACAATGGGTGCAAGAGCAACAATGAGCATGGGCATTGTAATTGCTCATAAAAGTGTCCCTTTACCTACAGTTTTAGAAAATATTTGGTCAGCAGAAAAAGAACAAGCTAAAAAACTGCCAAATAAAGATGGTCTGTGTTTTCGGGTGATTTATGGGGGTGGAAATACTCTAGAAGCCGTGATGAAAGGTAAATTATTAGAATCTTGGTATGAGTTAGTTAAGTCACCATCATCAGAACTGAGTCCATTACTTTTGCGACTAGCCGAAGAATTGCCACGCCGCGCTACTGTAACTGAGAATTACAAACTATTTTCTAAGGCAGCGAAAGTAATTATGAGTCGGCGGGATGAAAGTAAAAAACTCGAAAGTTTTTCTCATATAGAGACTTGGCTAAATGATTGGGAAGATTGGGTTAAAAGCTTAAAACCGCAGAACGATGACTGGGATAAATGGATTAAGAAGTTAGAGGATGGAAACCAAACAGGTACTCAACCTGAAGATTTGGGAAATATACTGCGCTTTAGTGCCTTTTGGGTAGACAAAATGGTGCAACGTCAAAAATGGGGTAATCCTGATATTCAGGAGGATAACTGATGTATTGGTATGTTATTGAACCGTTAGATGTATTGCTGTTTAGAGAAGCAAAACCTTTTAGTCCCAGCGAAGGTTCTTGGGCTAAAGGACAATTTCCACCATTGCCAATTACCACATTTCAAGCATTAAGGTCGGCTTTAGAGCAATATGAGCAAAAGAAACGCGACTTAGAGTTTTTAGGCCCGTTTTTGCTAGACAAGGATAATACTCTATGGTTGCGAACACCAAAGGATCTATTGGCAGTTAAATCCAAGTCGCCAATTAATGAGGATATACCAGAGGATAACTTAGACGAAAAAACGAATGATTGGAATAGAACCGAACACTTGCAACCGGCTTGTTTAGGGGAAAAAGCATGGAAACATTTTTGCTTTGACTCTAATGCACTGCAACCAATGGTGACACCACCTATAGATAAAAATAATGAATTTATATGTGGTAAACCTGAATCTTGGATTACATTTAATGCCTTGATTGAGTATCTCAAAGGAGAGAACCTCAGAAATCCCCAAGATTTTCATGCAGATCCTTGGAGTGTACAAATTTTACCACACATTCAGATGCAGCCAGGCACTAGACAAGTAAAGGATGAGGAAGGTTATTTTACCGAGGTAGCGATACGCTTACATCCTGGATGGCGCTTAGTCGCTGCGATGAGTGCAAAGTTACAACAAACAGTAGTACGCTTGGGTGGCGAAGGGCATCGGGCTTTAGTTTCACTTCTGCCAGATTTTCAGCCGTGGCATAAATTAGCAGCTTATGAACAGCCAAAAGATGCAACCAATTTTGCTTATTTGCTTACTCCTGGACTAGCACAGGCACAAGTAGCAGTTTACGGAGTGTATCCAACTAGCTGGCAAGATAATTTATACGGATGTGTGAGTGATCGTCCTCTTTTATGGGGTGGTGTCTCGACTATCCAACGCAAGGAACAAGATAAAGAATTTGCCCTGCTTCCACAACGAGCATTTGTGCCACCAGGAACAATATATCTGTTTAAAAATATTCTTCTTCAGCAAGCTGATTACTTGTTACCAGAGATGGGAGGGAATTGGCTTACCACCTTTCGACAGCTTAACTACGGAAAACTTTTATGGGGACAAAGAACATGACTAACTATCTAACTTATATGTACCTGTTAACACCTTTACATACTGGCGGCAGTTCTAACGAAGGCAATATGATGGGTATTGCCCGTGAAATTCACACAGAATTTCCCTATTTACCTGCTTCATCTCTGCGAGGTAAAATTCGCTCCGAATTAGAACACATACATTCTGAAGAAGCCAAAATATTTTTTGGACACAAGATTGAAAATGGTCAGCAACCTACTGAAGGAGAAGTCTGGTTTGCTGATGCAACCCTCCTATTTTTCCCCATTGCCTCTGTGAGTCATCATTTAATTTGGATAACTTGTCCCTTGTGGCTGGAACGTTGGAACCGTTGGCTAGATAAAGCACCTCTGCAACCACTCATCACACAATGTCGCCAGATTTTATCTGGTCAAAAGTCAGCAGGAGTAAGCTTCAATTCCGAAAAACTTTACTTGCAAGCCGCACTCCTGAGTAAATCGGATATCGAGAAAATAGATGTGACAACGCTTTCAAAGCTCCTTCTCCCCATAACATCAGCAGGCGGAATCATTTCTCAGATAGCAGAGAAATTAGTAATTTTGACAGATGAAGACTGTATAGCACTGGTAGAAACAGGCTTACAGCGAGAAGTAAGAGTAGCACTGGAAGAAAAATCTAAAACTGTTAAAGGTGGCTCTTTTCGCTCAGAAGAAGCAATTCCTCCAGAAACGGTGCTGTTCTTTCCTTGGGGCATGAAACCAGCGAAAGAAACTTCTAAAACTGTCAATATTCGTACTTCTACACCGCAAATCTTGAATGAAAAATTGCAATTTGGCGGTTTAGAAGGATTAGGTAGAGGCTGGGCTGATTTAAAAACGATTATTCCTAATAAGGAAGATACACCATGAAACTTGATTCTCGAAAGTTTAGTAAAGAAGCTTATGCAGCATTGACTGCAATAGAACAGGAGTTAGATAATAAGTATCACAAAAAGGCTAGTAGTCTTGTACAAGGGTTAACAGCGTATATATCTACTTGGGGATTACATCGACTGAGTGGAGATGCCAAAAAATTTTTAAATGGCAAAGCAGAAGATACCAAATACAAAGGTAGGGTTTATAAAAAGTTCCTCTATTCGCTAAAAAGCTTTAGTGGTCATAACTTTAATGTTGATGATGAAGGTAGTTTAATAAATATGCCTCTCAAAGAATATACCGCTCTTAATCGGTTGGCGATTGAGTTGGCACGAGAATGGTCTTTTTGGGCATCTGCTGTTTTAGGGGAGCCGGAGGAGTAATGAATTACAATACTCAACAGCAATGGCAGGCTATTCTAGAAAAACTTAAAAAAGATAAGAATCCCCTTTACGAACTCCTTAAAGATAGTGGGATAGATGAAGATGGAGATTATCTCAAGTTGTACATTCCTAATGAAGACAATAAAAAATTAGCTCAGGGAAAAATCCCAAAAATTCAAGCAAAGCTCCCTATTGGCTGGCAAAAGAAAAGATTGAATATTGTAGTTGGTGAACCACCTGTACAAATTCAGCAATCTTCAACTAAAAAGTCTATTATTCAGCCAAATTCACGCTCAACTTCGTTACCAGCAATGGGTAAACTAAAAAGTCTTCAAAGTCCGCTTCAACAATTGAATAACTTTATCAACTTTGACTTTGACAAAAATGGTAATGAACTAGTTCAAGGTGCGCTAGAAGCAGCCGTTATTGCTGATAAGACTTGTGAAAGTCTATATCAACAACTCACAGAGAAAACTAGAAAACTAGCCGATGACACCATCACAGTACAGTTTCCTTGGCGGCTGCGTGTCGGAGGAATGCGGGGATTTCGAGAATTGTTATTGCCTGTATTCCATCCAGTGTACGGTGTGCCTTACATCCCATCTAGTAGCCTCAAAGGTGCAATTAGAGCAATCGCGCTCCAGAATAAGTCTAATTTTTCTGAGGTAGAGCGTCTGTTAGGAACTCTTGATGATGGTATAGGGTGTGTACAGATTCTCGATGCTTTCCCCACTGCCTCTTCTCTCAATGTTGATATGGCTAACCCTCAATGGCATTGGGAAAATGGACAGGTAAGGTATAACTCTGTTCCTCATGCTTTGCTGTCGATGAAACACCCTGAATTTGTTATTGGGTTAAGTCGCACTAGTAGGGGTAAGAATTTAGATGATGTGCAAAAAGTCAAGGATTGGCTAGAAAAAGCTTTAGCCGCAGGAATTGGTTCACGAGTAAGTGCGGGATATGGAAGAACAGGTTTAAGCGCTGGTTTAACATATTCATCATCCCATGATTTTCAGCTATGGACGCAGGGAATTTATGGGGCCGATACTCAACAATCAGAGTTTCGCCCTGTGGCACTGCGGGGGATGTTAAGGTACTGGTTTAGGGCGATCTCACTTAGTATTTATTCACCCACAGAATCCAAAGAATTTGAAGCAATTCTATTTGGAACAATAGACCCTAAAAGCCAAGAAGGAACTATTCGTATTGGGGTGGAATGGGAAGAAGGAGAAAAACGAGGAAGTGGCAATCCCTACTTTTACAAAGGCAAAATTCTTTTAGAGTCTAAAGAGCAACAACACCTCATATTGATTGAAAATCTATTGCGCTTATCATCTCATATAGCAGGTATAGGTAGGGGTTCACGCCGGCCTCTGCATTGGAATAGTCCCAGAATGCGAGGGTGCTATTGGGAACTTTCTGAGAGAAAACTACCTTGTGAACAGAAAGCTTGGCAAGATTTAATCCAACAAGTATTGAATGCATTCTCGGTAGTTAAAAAGCCTCACAGTTTACCTGATACTGGTAAGTCATCAAGTTTGAATAAATCCATTGTTGCTCCTCCGGTTAAACGTTCTACTATTTCTCCTCCTCTAAAACGCTCCCAAAGAACTGATTCTCCTGACAATTTTGATAATCCCAATAATCGTTATCAGGATGTTTTTAATAATCAAACATATATTTATTTAGTGCCTAGTTCAGAAATGAGGCATCCTAAAAGTGTTCAGGATTGGTCACAAGAAGGAAACACTGCATTAGTTAGAGGTAAAGCTTTAGAGTTGCTTTATAGCAGTCCAAATTATAAGGGGATGAATCGTGAAGGGAAGGGTAATGCTGAAGTTGGTGGTAAATTAGGAATTCCCTCTTTTGTGATAATTAAGTCTAATTTTCCTGATTCTGGGCAACCTTACCAAACAGTAACAATTTTCGGCTCAAATAATAAAGCTCGTGCTGCCTTTATCGAGGCTTTACCAAAAGATTCAATTCAAGTCTGTCCAATTTTATTCAAATAGTAATGGAATCAAATAATATGGCAATTTTATTAGCGAATATCGGAACTTCTGATTTGGCTATAAAGAGTAATGATTTTGACTATTGCTTACCTATCTTTGAACGTAACGAGCCAAATGAAGATATTTCAAAATTAACTACTGGAGAACTAGGAGCCTGGAAAGATAGGAATAGTTACACAGAATTTTTGTATGAGGAGTTAAACATGAGATTAATTCCCTCTAATATTACAGGTGAAAAAGTAGGAGAAGTTGAATCATCTTTTGTAGATTTTAGCCAAAGGTTACTACAAAAGTACCTAAGTAAACCAGACATCTGGCATCACCGCATTCGTCCTGGTCGGATTGGAGGTGTAATTATAGATGCACAAAAAAGTTTTCAACTTAATAAAATTCATTTGTTTGTTACGAATCAAAATCCTCAACATAAGCTGGATACAGTTTATCTGTTTGAAATTCTAAAATACTGGTTTAAACGCGAGTATGATTTGACATTAATAGCAAATGAAATTCCTTTTGGGGTTACAGCGAAAGAATCAGACAAATTGCTCAGTTTTTACTACGATTTTTTTACAGAAAACATTAATAGTAATTCTATAGTATTAGTCAGCATTAAAGGCGGTACACCTCAAATGCAGACTGCTTTAAAAATGCAAGCTATTGCATCCTCTGTATCACGTTTAATGTTTATTGATCCGCAGTTTGATATCAGTAAAATTCTTGCAGGTCAATTTTCTAATTGTGGATTAACTTCCTATTGGCGATATATCCGAACTCAAAAATATCAGACAGTGAAGCTATTACTAGAGGAAAATCATTGGGATTTTAACGGTTCTATTCAAATTTTGAGAGAGTGGCAAACAGTTTTAAAGTTTTTTATAAGTCATCATGTTGTTGATACTAATGATATAGCTAATAGCAATCAAATAATTTCTAGAATAATTAAAACTTTAGATATCGGAATTAATTGCTTTAATCTAGATATTAAATACTCACAAAATTTTTTGCAGAATAATTCTCAATTGAAACTTTCTTCTAAATTAGTTAATGAAGTTAATAATTATGACATTGTTTTGAACTTATATACTCAATGTCGTATTTATTGGAAATTAAATCAGGTAGCTAATTTTCTATCTCGAATGTCTTCTTTCTATGAAGCTGTATTAGAAAAAATTGCTAATAATCTAAATTGTTATTCAGGTTTCTCCCGTTTAGATAATCGATTTGACAAACGTGATTTCATAGATAACCAAATAAAATCAAATAACATTTATAAAATAATCCAGGATTGGGGTAAAATTCTCATGTTACTAAAAAGCCTGGATTTTTGGTGTAAACAACGTAACTCTATAATCCACGATGGCAAAGGAGTTTCTAAACAGCGAATGGAAGAATTATTTAACCAAGAAAGCAAGTATAACTCTGATATTTGTCATCCAAAGTTAATTGTAAGAAACATGGAGGCGATTCTTAGTAATGATTTGGAAATTGTCCGAAATGAATACAGACATAAATATGTAGCCGAGAATCAAGAATACTACATTTACTCGGAAGTAAAAAATTGGGTTATTCAGACTTTGGATGCTTAATGGTTTGAGTTAAAAGGTAAACTCATGTCTATCCCTCTCATTTGTCAGTTCCTGATTGGTGTCCCCGGTAGTGGAAAATCCACCTTCGCCGCCGAGTTAGCAAAATTAGGAACTTACCGCGTTGTCTCCACAGACGCAATTCGCCAACAACTCTACGGCGATCCAAGTATCCAGGGTGAGTGGGCAGAGGTAAAGGAAAAAGTTATCTCTGAGATTGTTGATGCAATAGCTCAAGGTGATTCCGTAATTTATGACGCTACCAATGCCAAGCGTGTATGGCGGATGGATTTGCTCATGAAGCTAAATTCATCTGTTGCTTCCCTTGGACAGCATGGAGAAGAGGTTCTGTGGATGGGGTGGTATTTGCAAACTCCTTTGGCAACTTGCAAAGCTTGGAACCAACAGCGCACTCGCCAAGTTCCAGACATGATCATTGAGAATATGCACAAATCTCTGCAAGACTTTCCCCCAGTAGCAGCAGAGGGATTTGCATCTGTAAAAGAGCTTGATGTCACCTCCCCCAAGTTCGACATTCAACAAATTCTAACCCAAATCCAACAGCTTCCTCGTACCCTTACCAATCGCGCTAATCGTAATCGCCACATTAATTTACACGGTTACAGTAAGCTGCTGGACTTTGAGCGCTTAATGCATTTAATTTCTCTCATTATTCGCTATCCAGGAATTGGGAATTTGCAAACTACTCACCCCAGTTTGCTGGAAAGCGTTTTGGGTAATGTTCCTCTGTTTGCTAGTTCTTTAGAGGAAGTTACCGCCTTCATAGGTAAATTGTGCGGTACGATTTACGCTAATAAAAATGCCATTGAATTTGACTTAAACTGGCTACAACAAAATTCCCTGATTGGAGCCAATAGTATTGCCTCTTCTTCTGGCATTACATTACCACCTGCTCATTCCATTACTCTATCGACTTTTGTAACTCATGCTTATTCTGACTGCGACAGCTTTCGGAGGTTGATACAAATTATTCGCTTGATTCTCCACCACCCATTTTTGCAAGAGACAGGGAAGGGAAGCCTGCAAACGCTCGTGTCTGCACTCAAGGAAAATGGGATTATCGATAGCGATGGTTTAGATACTGTCCGCAAAGACATAGAAAAGGTTCTCAAGCCTTATAAAATATTACCAGAATTTCCCTTGAGAGATGGCTACTTTGCAGGGACAGCGATTTTATCAATACATGAATTAACCAAAGTCTTTGATGTTCTCCAGTCTCAGGCTAAAAGCCTTGATGATCCTGTAGCATTGGAGATTTATGAAACATTTGCCACGCGGATGGTAAAAAGTAAGTTAGGGGTAAGTAACGTATATCCGGTACGGGCGATTGCTAATCGCAATATGATTGACCCAGAGTTTTTACCAACCGATGCTCTTTCTAAGAATTTAGAGCAATTGGAAGAGGCAATAGCTAAAGGACAATTACTGGAATTAAATCGCTTTTCTGGCGGTGGTAAGTTTCTTCTTGATGAAGAAAGTTTTTTTTTAGCATTTCCATTGCAAATCGTGTTTTCTAACCAAGCGTGGTATTTAGGTTTTGAGTGTGAAGGTGGAGAGTATCCAGGACTGTTCCGGTTTGAGCGTTTGGATAGATTGTTTGTAGGTCAATTTCAAGGAAGATTTCGTTCTAAACACGAACAAGAAAAATCATTACAGAAATTACAAAAGCTTTCTGCTGCTAGCGCAGGGATTTTTTTGGGGTATAGTGCGAGTGACCAACGTCAGTTTCTCAGCCACGATAAACAAGAACGTTCTCAGGCTTGTGTGACAGTAGAACTGTGGTTTAATGATGCTATATTCCGGTTTATTACGGAAGGAACTAAGAGATTCCCTGCAAAACAAATGAAGATGTCTCCACCTGTAGAGGGCGGAAGATTAATGTTACCTAAGTCAATTTTCTGCCTGAAGAAAACCACAAATAAACGGTTTCCCAATCGCTTTCGGGTGGTACTGCCTACATGGTACTTGGATGATGTGGAGTTTCTGCGGTGGATTGTTGGTTTTGGTGGTAATGTTAAGGTAGTGCAGCCAGAGAAATTGGTAGCTAAGATTAAGGGAATTGGTGAAGCGATTTTAGCCGTTTATAAATCGCAATAAATAATCAAATATCTTTCAGAAGCTTTCAAAAGGTCGGAATATAAACATTCCGACCTTTTGCATTTCCATTAATTCCACTTCTCATTGGAGAAGCGACTGTTCTCTGCTGAGGACGTAGCATGGCAGTTTAGAGGTAGTTTCCATTAATTCCACTTCTCATTGGAGAAGCGACTGTCTCTCTTAAAGCGTAGCGTTCCGAGTGTAGTGGTTTCCATTAATTCCACTTCTCATTGGAGAAGCGACGCTTTCAGCCATCACAGACTGGATGATCTCCGCCATCGCTGGAGAGTGTTTCCATTAATTCCACTTCTCATTGGAGAAGCGACAATACGTACTGTGACCGTCGTGAGACAGACACTTTAGTTTCCATTAATTCCACTTCTCATTGGAGAAGCGACCTTGAAAATGCACGTAGATGACGCTTTATTATCTATCCGGTTTCCATTAATTCCACTTCTCATTGGAGAAGCGACAAGTTTAGTTCCCAGGTTTTAATAAAAAGTTTTATGGAGTTTCCATTAATTCCACTTCTCATTGGAGAAGCGACCCCGCTTCGCGGTTCTCGCCGCGGTCGGCGACCCGTTTCCATTAATTCCACTTCTCATTGGAGAAGCGACCCCTCCTATTTAAACTCTTATGGTGTCTGATGTCCAGATGCCATTTGCGACGGGGTCGGTGAGTAGAGAAATTTTTACCTTTACAAGTAAATATAAAAACCCTGAAATCCTTATACAGGAGTACATCGGCCGGGTCAACGAGAACATAGGCATTTCCAAGTTTTGCCGACCCCGCCGCACCGAAAGTAAAAAACTTAGTAAATTTGTCATTCGCATGAAACCACTAGCAGGATCTCAAACTAGTCCCTACTTTTAAGGTATAGAGTAAACAGACACAACCATCAAACATTATATTTATGTATATCTCTTCCCGCGCTGCATTAATCCGCAACCTTGGTGTCGCCTTACTCAACGGCTCTATTACACTAATTATCCTGTTAATTGCACCTTTAGGGCTAGCAGCAGTAATCATCAATACAATCTTGATTACCGTCGCCAGCTTTGTGAACGCTACAGCAGGTGATGCTGTAGTGAATTTTTTGCAACCATCCCAAATTAAAACTCTGCTAGCCGAAACCATTTCCCAAAAATTAGAACTGGCTAAAGAAAGTAAAAAGTAACTAATAATATTTTACTTGTTTCCCATTAATATATTGAAATTTTATGCGGACACTCTACGTCTCCCGACAAGGTTGTTATATAAGCCTCAAAGCCGAAACCCTAATTATCAAACAAGGAGAAACTATTCACGGCGAAGTACAATTACCATTGCTGGAACAAATACTAATATTTGGTAAATCTCAAATCACTACCCAAGCGATTCGTACTTGTTTATGGCGAGATATCCCCATCGCCTACCTATCCCGAATGGGATACTGCTATGGTCGGCTCATGCCAATTGAACGGGGATATCGTCAATTATCTCGTTATCAGCAACAATTAACAGCAATTGAGCGCTTGTTAGCAGCTAGAAAAATTGTCCAAGCCAAACTGAAAAATAGTCGTACTTTTTTACAGAGACAACAACGGCGTAACCCGTCCGAAACGGCTGAGATTGCCATCAAAAGTTTAGAGGTTTTGGCGCAAAAATCAGGAGAAGCTGAAACGATAGAGCGATTGATGGGATTAGAAGGGGCTGGTGCAGCGCAATATTTTTCAGCCTTTGGTGAATGTTTGAATAATCCCGATTTTGTATTTTTAGCGCGTAGCCGCCGTCCTCCAGGAAATCCAGTGAACGCCATGCTGAGTTTTGGCTACCAAATCCTGTGGAATCATTTGTTGACACTAATTGAACTTCAGGGATTAGACCCTTACTATGCTTGTCTACATCAAGGTACAGAACGTCATGCTGCTCTTGCTTCCGATTTAATTGAAGAATTTCGTGCCCCAATTATTGATTCTTTGGTACTTTGGTTAATCAATAGCAAAGTCATGGATACTCAAAAAGATTTTGAATATCATGATGGAGGTTGCTATCTGAATAACTCTGGTCGCCCAAAATATATTAAATATTTCTTACAACGCTTGTCAGAAGAAGTACAAAATTCTCAGGCAGAAAAACAACCTCGTTGGGATTTAATGACACAGCAAATTAAATCTTTTAAAGAATTCGTTTATCAGCCTAGTAAACTCTATAAGCCTTATGAAATTCGTTGAATGCTATTTTACGTAATAGTATATGACATACCTTGCGATAAAAGACGCAAAAAAGTATCTGATTTATTAGAAGGATATGGTCAACGAGTGCAATATTCAGTATTTGAATGTGTTCTTGACCAAAATAAATATAATGAACTGCGAAAAAGACTCCATAGACAAGTGAAAGTTTCAGAAGACAGCGTGCGGTTTTATCCCCTCAGCCGACACACGTTTAACCAAATTGAAACTTGGGGAGAACCACCAGTCACAGAAATACCAGGCTCAACTATTATCTAATTTACTTTTCTTCGGTCACTTTAAGAGGAGGAAAATTAGTTTAGAGTATTACCATAATGGATGGGTATTATTTACGGTACTACAGGCGACAAAATCATTAGTTGACGTAATCAGAATAAACCGTCAATGGAACCACTGGAATACTGCCGTTTGTACGTTAAAAGCCCAAAGCCAGAAAAAAGAGGGTATAGAGCCGCGTGCGTGCGAACGCTCACAGAAGCAACCTTTGGGGTTTATTCGTACCAAACAATCGATAAGAACTGGGGTTCTCAATTTGAGAAACGACCTGATACAGTGCTACAAATTCTCGAAGTCGCTCATACCATTAACCTTATAGCCATCAAACTAGAGGATATTCAGCCGGCGATTACAGAGCTTTTAGAACAGGTATCAGCAGTAGCACCCTACAAAAAACACAAATAAATCATAAATTTCCATGTACATAGACAGAGTTTACCATCAAAAGCGAGTAAAATATGATTGATCATAACAAGCAACTCTGGTATTGACTTGCAATCAAGCTGAGAGGGTTTAGTTTGCTGATCAAAGAAAAACAGGTGAGATTTTAAGCTTGGCATGGGTAACTATTGTTCACCATGCTGGAAAATTTCCGTTTACAAAACGGAATTATTTTTGGTCTTTCCTGTTCTTGGTTAATCTGCAACTAAGTAGATTTTTATGCCTAATATTTTTCCTCAAATACCTCCAGTAGCTATGCCAGAGGTTATTCCCAGCGAATTACCTCAGCAGAAATTTCATCTCGGTGAATGGGTGCGATGGTTTCAAGTACCCAACTGTGACTTTGGCCGCGTCATTGGAGTAATCTATACCCAACAAGCCAGTTGCATTGCCACGGGCTTACATTACTTGGTTCTTTTAGATGAGCGCAGTCCCTCTCGTGAAATTTGCATTTGTGATTTCGCTTTCGAGGAAGATATTGAACCCCTGGATAACTCATCCTTGGAAGGGCTTCAAGGCAATCATGTCTGAAGCTCAACAACATCAGCAGTTGTTAGAACTGCACAACCAAATGTTTATGTCCCCCCAAGATTTTAGCTATCGTTGGGGATTGGGTTACGAAGAATTAGCAAAAATCTGTGCCATCTCTAAATCTACGGCTTATCACTGGTTAGGTGGACAAGCCAGCCGCCGAGAAGCTGGATTACCTTACCAAAGAATTATGGCTGTGGCTGATTTTCTTTTCGCCAATGCCGAAGTAATTAATCCTCTGTTAGAACATTGGCATAATCCTCAACACCCGAATTAATCCTTCAGTTTTTGCAAATTGACAAAACTTTTCTTCATCACCTTGACTGACATAAAAAATAGGTAGTAGGGTGCAATTTATCGTCACCAGCCTACCCACTGTTCCATGAACCGCTCGACTAATGATTCCTATTACCTGCCCTCCAGTATTGAATTGACTCAAAGCCATGTCTTGATTCATCGCATGGCAATTCCTCTCAAAAATGCCATCAGCTACTTACAACAATTTCCCCAGTCAGAATACGAGGATATTTGCCGGGATGCTTTTGAGTTAGGATTTCTTTGCTTGCAAACTGCTCAAACTCGTCATGGCAACGAATTAATTAAGCAGCAGATGGAATCCTTGTTGGTGGAGTTTCAGCAGGCAGTCAAGGTAATTGCAGAGTCTTTCCAGCAGGAATTAATTAATCAAGTAGGGACAGAGAATGGTCAATTATTAGCTCCACTACAAAATCAAATTAATCTGACTTCAGCCATCCTTACTGAAAAACTCAATAGCGTCAGCACTTTGCTTACACAGGAAATAGACCCCGCTAGAGAAACTTCTGTTGTCGGCCGCTTTTTGAATTCATTACGTCAACTCTTAGATGCTAAACGCTCTGATTCCATTCAAGGCGCATTTAAAACAGCTTTAATAAATGCCACTAAGGAAAATGGTACTCTGGCTGCGGCAGTTAAAGATGTGGTTTCTGAGTCTGTCAAACCATTAACCGAACAAGTGGAAAAACTGACCAGAGAAATTCGAGATCAACAGGTGACACAACAAGTACTTGAGCAGACAACTGCAAAAGGCATCAACTATGAAGAGTTAGTGGTTGTCGAACTGCGAAATTGGGCAAAGTTGAGTGGAGTAGAGGTGGAGCATATTGGTCGTGATGGAGACACTGGCGATATTCTCCTAAAGTTCACCAGTAAATCGTTAGCTGTAATTGAACTGTCAATAGTGATTGAAGCTAGGAAACGGCCCTCAAAGCCTTTTGGTCGCCAAGCAATCACTCAACATTTACAGTCAGCAATGCTGCGGCGTTCTGCAAACTCAGCAATTTTTTTAAGTTATTCGCGTGAGGGATTAGCGCAGGAAATCGGTGATTGGGCAGAGGGAGTTTCTGAGTCAGGTTATTGGATCGCTACAACCCATCCATTTTTAATTATTGCTATCCGCTTTTTGGTGATCCAGCAAAGGTTAAATAAATTGCGTACCTTTGAATCCGAACTGGATGTTACTGCTGTTGAACAACAGATTCAGCAAATCCGCACAGCTTTAGGACGAATCAGAACTATAAAAAAATCCCTGACAGAAATTGGGAAGGGTGTATCTGTAATTAAAGTTGAGGCAGATGCGCTAAATGTAGATATTCAATCAGCGCTAAAATCAATTGAGCAAACCCTGAGTTTCGTTCCAACTGAAAGTACTGGCTAACAGTTTAGCTAGCATACTCCTGCAATATTTCTCACGCAATAACCCACCCAGGATTTTTTAATTCAGCAAATGATTTAAGTTATAAGGTATTAACACAGGTAATTTAAGTGAATTATTTATTTTAAATCAAACTGTTATATTACGAATTTCTCCGATGCTACCATCAAAAAGCACTTTACAAACTCCAGTAGCACCATTTCGATTCTTTGCTACGCTAATCTCCATTACACCTTTGTCTGGGGTATTAGAATCATAATATTCATCTCGATAAAGAAGCAGCCCTACATCCATATCCTGTTCAATATCGCCAGAGTCCTTAATATCAGCCATAGTAGGACGTTTATTACTTTGATTTTCTACACCACGATTGATTTGAGCTAGAACTACAAATGGGACATTAAAGGTTTTAGCAATATCCTTACAAGCACCACAATATTTACCAATGGCTTGCGCTCGATTTCCTGCTGCTCTATCTCCAAGCTTTTGAATGTAGTCTAATACTACTAATCCTAACTCTCCTCTTTCAGATTCTATTCTACGAAGTGCAGAACGAATTTTAGTGGGAGTTAATTCACCCGCAGGAGTATCATCAATGATAATAGGCAGTTCAGCTAGATTAGATAAACCTTTTATTAGAGAATCGTATTCTTCCTCATAAATTTGATTGTGCATGAGCCTTTGGGAATCAATGCCTGTGTGCATAGAGAGAAATCTTTTAGTCAGTTGTTCCTCAGACATCTCTGCACTAAAGAATAATACTGGCTTCTGAATACTGCTTGCAATATAATTAGCCAGATAACAGCCGAACCAACTTTTACCAATAGATGGTCTAGCAGCAACCACAATTAAGTCTTGTTTAATTAAGCCACCAATGAGAGCATCTAAGTCTGCTAAACCCGTAGGATAAGCAGGAGATGAACCTTGCTCTATCTTATTCAAGATATTAGCTAAACACTCATTAATGGGTTTAGGTTGAAATTTAGCTTTCTTGTTAGTTGTAATATTAAATAGTTGTTGTTCAGATTGCTCAAGTACCTGTTCTAACTCGATGCTAGTGTCACATCCTAAATCTACTATCCTATGTCCTATCATTACTAATTGACGACGTTGATATTTATCCAATACTAATACAGCATAATGGTCTATATTTATGGCTGATACTGTACGAGTCAGAAGTTGACATAATTTATTATTACCACCTACTTTTTCTAATAATTTATGGTCTAATAGCCAAGTAGAAACAGCTATCAAATCTGTTTGTTTATCATTTTGATATAGCTCTAAAGCTGCTCTATAAATTTGTTGATTACTATGAGTACAAAAAGCTTCTACAGGAAGAATATCAGCAACTACACTGATAGCATTGGGATCGAGTAAGATACCCCCCAATATAGCTTCTTCTGCTTCGACGTTTCCTAAAAATTGATTACTATTAGACATTTATAATATGTTTATTCGCTATAATAAAATGCCAATAATTTGTAGCTTGCTTGACATTCATTGATAAAACTTTGGGGTCTCCCAGATCCAAAACATCTTTAGGAGTAGTTGGGTTCTTTCCTAAACATTCCATAATTTCTGCACCAATTGCTCTCGGCAAAGATGGCGAAACTGAATTTCTTACCTGTCTCGCACCATATCATTTTATGGATGGCTATTGGTCTTTTAACTTATTCTTCATTCTTTTTGTTAAATAAGTGGCTAAGTTGTTTGAGCTTATCCTGAGAAATTAATTTTTTTTGATTATTGTTCATAACTGCTGAAGATTGATTTGATGGTTGAGGTGTGGATTTTTCGGGAATATTAGGCTTTGCTTCGTCACGTATCATTGTTAGTAGGCAAGCAGCAGGATTCTCTATATCAGTTTTACTACGATACTCCTGAAAAGCTTCAATTGATAACTTAACTTTATAATACTCACGACTATTTATTTCCTGTTTTAGTTTTGAAGTTACCTTAATCCCCATTTCGTTAATTAGTTGAAAGATATCGGAGTCTTCGGGTTGAATATCAGCAGCATGAACTTCACTGGATCTAGGTATATCATTTGTAGAGGCACTTGTATCAGACTGATTTATTTTTAAAGAAACTATCTCTGTTGATGAGTTAGTAGAATCTTTCTCTCGTGACTGTGAGCGAAGGCGATTACAGTCATCTCTGAGTTCATAGATTTCTGCGACATGACCTCTGAGCTTTTCATTCTGGCGCTTAAGTTCCTTAATTTCCGCTTCCAGTTCTCTAATTCTTTGTCTGGCAACTTCATGTAGGGTTTTAAGACTGTGGGGCCCTGGATCTTTCTCTTCTAAGGGATTTAATTGAGTCTCCTTTTCATGTTGAATGTCGTGGATATATGCCTTAATCTCATTCCATTTGTATAGATAAGAAATAGAACAGCCAGCAACATTGGCAATATTCGCAAATGTCAAGGGCTGTTTTTGAGTAAGTATTTCTTGAATCGCTTTTAATACTTGGTCTTTTTTTTGTTCTTTTCTTTGAGCTTGAGTACGACGCAGAACTTCAGCCTGTTTATCGCGATTATGATTTTTAACCATTTGCTAAATTTTTTAGTTCTGGTAGCCATTTATCCATCGCCTCGATAGTGGCTTTAGCTTCTTCTTTTGCTAATTCTGCACCTGCTAGTTCTGCTTCAGTTCGTCTTTGTTGTTCTCCTTCATACTGGCGTTCGTAGAGAGGTAATTTACCAGTGCTAGGACGAAAACTAGAACAGCTATAGCATTTGGGGTAAAGATTAACAGGACAGGGCGTTTTTGGGTCAAGTGAACAGTATCCATAAACTACTAGACGTGGAGCAATTTCGAGGTCTAGTTCATGGGCGTTAGGGTTTGTAAGCAAGGTTTCGGGTAGCGATTGCCAAGGAAGAAACTTATTATTAGAATTTATTAACAATTCTTGAAAAGGTAGATCCACCTCTGCCACTTCTTCTCTAGTGGGAGGTGTATAGTTTTGGAAAGTTGTATCAACTTTAACATGGTCAGCATAAAGTTTAGCAGCTTCAATGCCATGTTTTGCCCGGATTTCTTGTAATCTATTATGGCGAGTAATTTTACCTGTAAAATGAGGTTTTTGTCCATTGGCATCATGGATATCTTCTCTTTCTATAAGTAATCGAATAATACGTGTCATTGCATTTTCGTCTGCATTCATGCTGGGTATTTTAGGTAGAGGCATCATAGTACTAAATGTAGGATAAGATTGAAGCCTTAAATTAATAAAATGACAAAATAAATATTGATACTGTAATCCCAATGTTTCCCTTATCCATTTCTGTTGCTCTTCGATTATTTGTCTTATTTCACGATTAGCAGGTATTTGATGCCATCGCTTACTTTTATGTTGATAAAATTTGATATACCATTTTCCATTTTCTTTTACTAAACAATCAAAATTTAGTTGACAAATATCTCCTGGACGAGCAGCAGTATACTGCTGTACTAAATAATTACGAGCGATAGGTGCAGGAATTTTAGATAGGTGATTTTCAATAGCTGTGCGTGTTACTTCATCTAACCAGTCAGGATCATTTTTTGTTTCTTTGAAATAATCACGGCTACGAATTAAATTTGATGCATCAAGTTTTAACCAGTCAAAAAACCCTTTTAGACAGCTCAGTTTATGATTGATAGTTTTGCCATCTAGAGTTTTGCACTCATTTAAAAAGCTTCGTATCGCTTCACGATTAATATCGATACTTCGCTCTATTCTATTACTTTCTATAACTCGTCCAAATTTCCTTATACTTGCTAAAGTTTGTAGAATTCCAGATGGCGAAGAATATACTTTTATTTTAAGCAAATATTGTAAATATTTTTTAGCTTCTACACGATACCATTGAGGATAAATATCTGTAAAACTGATTGATCTTGAATAATTTATATTGAAAAAGTTTCTTAAATCCCATATATCATTCTCAAAACAAAAAGGTGGTATATTTGATTTTGTTACTTTATTAACCCAAGCACATTCAAGTTTTGAATTAGATTTAAAGCGAATTCTACAGAAATAACATCGGAACATTTCACGACCACTGTGACTTTTATAAATCCATCCTTTTTGTCCATTATGTCCCCTCTGAGTACAGATAGGATTAGGGCATTCTATATCAGGATGATATTTACAAATGTGAACAGAAACTTGGCAAGTAAGAGAGATGTACTTATTACACTTATAACATCTCAACCTAACTTTACACATTGAACCTTCTTTTATCTCAACTTTATTTAGATAGTTTTCCTGGCAATGTGGACAAATAAACTCGCATTTATATTCTTTTGACCAATCTACTTCTAACTGACTATGCAATGTAGCGTGAAGAGAAACAATAGGATGATTTTTTTTAGCCATTATTGATGTATCCTTTTTTTCAAGCTTTCTAGTTCTTCTAATCCTTCTAACCTAATTTTTTGTAAGCCTAATAATCGATTAATTTCAGTAACTCTTCTTTCTTGTCCTGCTGTTTTTGCTTGTTGTAAATCTTCTTGTAATTTTGCATAATCAGCTTCCAATATATTCTTGTCTTCTAAAGTTACTCGATGATAATCGCAACTCAGGCAAGCATAACGAGACTGGCAATCACCTAACATAGTTGGACGATGACATTCTCCTAATGGAGTACTGACTTTGAGGATTTCGGCTAATTTCTCATATCTGCGTTTTTTCGGTTTAAAGCTACTAATTTGACCATACTTATCGACGTAACTTTTAGAATTAGCATCTTTCTCCAATTGTTCTAAAGAACGCTTACGATAATGTGGCAACATATTCAAGGAAGCATGACCTAAAACCGCAGCAATATATTCATCTTCTGCTTCGCAATAAGCCATGATGCTAGCCTTAGTACGGCGGAAATGATGGCTAGTAAGATAAAACTGATTACCATGCTTATCTTTAAGGTCTGCTTCTTTACTAAAAGCTTTTAACCAAAATAAAAGTTTGCGATTACTTAAAATCTCGGGTTCATAGACTTGATCTACCCTAAATGCTCCATTACCAGCGCCAGTTTTAACATAGACTTCACAAAACAACTTATCAAAGTCGAAATCAGCACCAAATGTGATATCTAAAAATTTTTGTTGCTCTTGAACTAATTCAGCTACCAAATGATGAATTTGATAGAAACGCCAGCATTGACGTTTTCCTATCCAACGTAGTATAAACCAATTTTCTCCTTCCTGTTTGAGACATTGGCGAGGCATCAGGATCATTTCTCCTATACGACATCCCAAAACTAGCTGTAGCCTAAATAGCCTTTCTAGTGGCGATGGAAGAAGATCAAATTTATTATAAATTTGATACAGGACTTCTTCTGGAATAGTCTCGATTTTAGGAGGTTTTAGTTTAATTTTAGTTGGAGTATAGATTAATTTTAGCCATCCTTCTTCTGCCCATAACTTTACTGCATAAGCTATATTATTTTGACGATGTTTTGTGGATTTTTGAGCTACAAATTCTCGCAATATATGCTCATTTAAATCTTCTGGTTTAATATAACCTTTAGATACCAAAAACTCATCTAATTGTTTTAAGTGACGAACTCGGTGACGAATAGTATCCAGTGAGTATTTTGCTATAACAGTAGCTAAAGCTGTTAATTTTGTTAGCAACTTTAACCATGATAACGAAAACTTATCAAAATAAATATTTATAATGGAATGGATTTTAGATTCTTCGCTATAACCAAGTTCTTTAGCTGCCCAAATATCTTTTTCTAATAAAGTGGTATCTAGCCCTTTTTGTCCGAATTCCGAATTGATTATCTTTTCCTGCAATATTTCCAAAGGTAACATAATTATTCTTGCTCCTCTGCTTCAAAATAAGTATTTAGACTCATTTGATTCAATACATGAAAATAAATATTTTTAGTAGTCGCAATTGAACTATGCCCTAATAGTTGCTGTATATAATGATCGGCATAACCAGCTTGGAGCATCCTAGTAGCAAAAGTATGCCTGAATAAATGAGGATGTGCCCCAATTCCTGTTCTATCTTTTAGTTGATAAAATAGATTATTTACCCGTACACTGGTCATAGGTTTTCCAACGTACTTGCCATCCAAATTAACGAACAGCATCCCATGTCGGAGTTTTTCTGCTTCTAAGGGATATTCTTCTAGTAGATAAGCTTGAAATGTTTCTTGGACTTCTTTTCTGTTATTAAGGATGGGTATTTCTCTTTCTGTGCCTTTGGCTATTGCTCCATTGGGATTATTGTCCCGCCTTGTAACTCTAATTCTTCCTCTGATATCAAAGTCCTGTACGTCTATCAAATGTAAACCCAATAGTTCTCCCCTCCGCATTCCCGTTTCTCTCAGCAGCATTACTATTAGCCTGTCTCTATAGCTGTAACAGGCATTAGCTAGTTGACTTACTTGTTCGTCGGTCAAGCAACCAGGGAAGATTTTTGGCTCTTTTACCTTAATCCGTTTGCGTTTTTCTGGCGTGCTTTTAACTATGCCTTGTAAAAAGTCACCTCGTTTGCTCCGTCCATGAACCAATTTGGTAAAAGGTTTTTCTTCGTCAATCTTATTTACTCCAATGTAGAATTCATAGAGTCCTTGTATAGCTGTAACTGCTTGATTGACTGTTCTTGGGCTACGTTTGGAAACTATTTCACGTACTTCTTCAGAGATGACCTCTACTTCGCCACCAAGGAGATACCAGTTGACAAAATCAGCCAGTTCTTCAAGTCCTACATCTTGCCAATTAAGAGATTTGTATTCCAGCCATTGCCAAAAATCTAATAATCGGCAAGCATAAGTATTAACTGTGTTAGCTGCTAGTTGACGCTTACGGCAGTAGTTTAAGTATCGCTGGATTGGTTCTACTGGTAAGCAAACTTCTGTGTCAAATATGCAGCAAAATCTTTCCTCTGTTTGAGGATCAATTGCTCTTTCTAGCCTTATCATTTTCTACTTCGTGGAAATTTTACTAAAGTAACTTTACCATGAATAACTAGGCTAATTGTTGTTGTTTTTCTATATTGTGTAATACAAAACTGTTGTTGTTATAAGGGAACCCCCCGCACAAAATGTCGAACTGTCCTTGGTGGCAACGGTAGTTGGTAATATCTGCGTGGATTGGAATTCCTGGTTGTTCATGGCGCAATTGTGATTGAGAATAAGGAGAGATTTCGACAAATTGCTGGACTCGAAATTTGTGGGATAGACCTGCGGCTGATATTCCGTGGTGGCAGAGTCCGCCGATGCCGGAAAAAAGCGAAAGGACTGCTTTCATGAGGCGATCGCACTCCTGACCAGTTCATCTGGCACTTCAAAAATCCCCAGTTGGCCGATGTAAGGAATTGGTGTAACTTCTCGTGGATTCGCCAATTCCCAGTGGTACTGTTCAGCCATCCCCCAGCCAGATGCAATTTGTGAAAACTTGCAATCTACTATTGTGACAATACCGATGATTTGTCCGCGACGTAGAGAGATTAATTCTGGGATTACTACCCCCATGCTTTGACAAAATTCTCTCGCTACCTGGTACTCTTTTTTGGTACAAGTTTTTGCAGCGTGAATCAGAATGTCGCCGCGATAATGAATAGGCCAGCCACGGTTTTCAATATCCTTTAGAGCAAAAATAATTGCCCATGCCCAAGGCTGACGAACTGTGATTGCTTTCATAACATTTGTGCTGATGATGTGATTTCGATACCCACAGCGCCACGATTGAGGTCTTTAGCACACTTGAGAGTATTGCCAGCAAATCCTTTACTTCGTGGGGCCCTACCTTCCCCTTTCCTCAGTCCTCGCAGTCAGTATTGACCTACTTCAATAAATTGGTTCATTAGTTTATCCTCCAGTAAAGCCTTAAAAACTACGACCACGAGATAAATTCTTGAATCTGGTAAACTGATGGTCAAATAAAAGCTTGACTGTACCAGTGGGGCCATTACGTTGCTTGCGAACAACTAACTCAGCAATGCCACGATCTGGGGTATCGGGGTTGTACATTTCTTCGCGGTAAAGCATGATCACAACATCACTGTCTTGCTCAACAGCACCACTGTCTTTTAAATCACTTAGTACAGGGCGTTTATCGTTACGGTGTTCAACTTCGCGGTTGAGTTGGGACAAAGCCAGTACAGGCACATCCAAATCTTTGGCTAATCTTTTTAATCCCCGGCTGATTTCACCGACTCGTTGAGCCATGTTCACCCGTGAATCAGTATCAAGAGCCATAAGTTGTAAGTAGTCAATGATGACAAGTCCAACACCACCGTAATGGGATGAAATTCGGCGGACTTGGCTACGGATTTCATTAAGAGAAGGGCAAGATTCGTCGTTGATGAAAATCTGTTG
>NZ_JACJQM010000077.1:0-26317 GCF_014696655.1 Nostoc sp. FACHB-888
TAACATTGCCCCTAACAATTGAAGTGCTTGGGCGTAGCTTTTTAAAGTAAATATCGCCGAACTATGAACTTGGAACCAGAGATAATTGCCATTTCTCTCTAAGGAATATCTACTCGTGTAAGTGCTGTACTTTTTGTGGCTAAGTAAATGTCTCTTCATATTCAGCCACAAGAGATAGGACATTTGTACAGTACACAAGTACTATAAAAAGTACTGAAAATGAATCTAACCCAACACTCAGAAACAAGGAAGTGAAGATACATGGCAATTGAAGAACTGCAAAAAAACGATATGATGGCGCATCTGCAAGAGTCTCTTGATGCAGGCAATGATATTGGCCATTACGGCAGGCTAGTATTTGCAATGGTGGCACGTCATTTCTTAAGTGAGCATGAGTTAATTGAGTATCTTCAAAAAGATAAAGACTTCACTGAGCAAGAAGCACGTTCCCTCTTTCTACAAGTACAAGGTAAAGATTATAACCCGCCTCGACGGGAGCGTATTCTTCAATGGCAGTCCCAACAAGAATTTCCTATCTGTCCGAATCCTGATGATCCAGATGCTTGTAACGTCTACAAAGACTTACAGTTTCCAGAGGAGGTATATGAACATATCTCCGAATATCATGAACATAAAGCAGATAACTAAAAACTGATGACTAACCAAAAAGTTGTTTTAGTTACTGGTGCATCATCTGGGTTT
This sequence comes from Nostoc sp. FACHB-888, assembly GCF_014696655.1. NCBI lineage: Bacteria > Bacillati > Cyanobacteriota > Cyanophyceae > Nostocales > Nostocaceae > Nostoc > Nostoc sp. FACHB-888. Next base: position 703 of record NZ_JACJQM010000077.1, read on the forward strand.
GGGCAGTTAATTGCTCAAAAACTGGCTACTGTAGGCTACTGTGTTTTTGGTACGAGTCGCAAAGAACATCCAGCCTCACAGGGCGTAGAAATGTTGACGCTGGATGTTACATCTGATTCTTCAATAGAATCGTGTATTAATCACTTACTTACACGGACTAACCACATAGATATACTTGTGAATAATGCTGGGCAAATTCATGCCAGCATGATTGAGGAAACTTCTTTAGAACAAGCTAAGGAGATTTTTGAGACGAACTTTTGGGGTGTTGTACGTCTTACTAATGCTGTTTTGCCCTTTATGAGACAGCAACGTAGCGGGCATATTATCAATATGAGTTCAGTGGCAGGGCTGATCGGCGCACCTGGTCAAGGTTTTTACTCTGCAAGTAAGTTTGCACTTGAAGGTTATAGTGAAGCATTAAGTGTGGAACTAGACCCATTCAATATTAAAGTATCTTTAGTTGAGCCTGGCTACTTTAAGACCAATTTTAACCAAGCCATGTTACAGCCTACCGCAATTCATAGTGATTATGACGCTGTACGTGATGTAATTTTCTCATCTGTCCAGGGCGCAATTGCACAAGGTGACAATCCTGACAAGGTTGCAAAAGCAATTGCTCGTATTGCTTCAAGCTCATCACCACGATTACGCTACCGTGTTGGCAATGAGGCACAATGGTTGCCTCGCTTGAGAGCGATACTACCTGATAAGCTGTTTCGCTTTGGTGCGCGTAAACGCTTGAACCTACCTTAAACCACAGCATGATTTAATCGGACAACAAATTAGGAACTCCAGTTGCTCTCCACAGTAGTAATATATGGCACTAAGGACTGGCTGGAGTTACTGATGGCAGTGCAGGTGATGGCGCTGCTGGTGGTGCAGTTGTTGGAGGCTCTGTACCAGGCTGACAGGCTCCTATAAGTACACTTAACCCAAAAGCTGAAGCTAGAAAAATAAATCTTCTGTTCATCATTCCTCTTTGAATAATTTACTTGAGCATCAGCAAATCATCTCTGAAAATATGGCTATATATTGATTGCTGAATTTCCTCATGTTTTACAGCTTATGGCAAAAACACATTTAGTAATGAATCTCTCCAACGTAGTTTCCTTCCTATTTACTCCCCTTCACTAGCTGTTGTTGAGCGTTCACCATCTTCAGTATCTTGCCAATACTCCGTTGCTTCTTCTTGGCGTCACCGTGCCAATTGGGTGCAGTAAATGGGGTGAGTTGTTCAGGTGTTTTTTAGGATTCACTGGCTTGGTCTAGACGCTCAGGATTTTGTACGCCGATTAACCTATTCCAAAGCTGATAGCTAACTTCAGTCTTTGGCACATACCAGTTATTAGAACCTGCTTCCATACCACCCATTGCTGTAAGGAGGTGAGCGTCGCTCACCTCCTCCCCCTACCCTCAATGCGATTATCATTCTTATTTAAATGTTTTGAGTATTTTAACTGATTGACAAAAGGTACTTTGTCCTAACCTCTCACCGATGAATCCGGGCTAACTGACCTTATCGCCGGAAAAGACTCAGGAGCAGGGTATGGCAAGGCAATCATCGGTGATTTTTCGATCATGATGCCAGCCGCATACTCACTTGTTCGCAACCGAAACATCATGCACCACGAAACCATCTCAAAAGATGGCTGCTGGGTGCGTTATTTACAAGGTTCGCGCCTTGACTTAAAAGACGTTCAATTCTTTTGGGGCAGTGCGGCTCTAGCGCAAAGTGACCATACCTTGCTGCACGAAGATAAAGCCAAAAAAGCAGAACTCGCACTAGAAAGCATCCTTGCAGACTTAGCAGTTTTGAATATTCCCAATGGTGTCAAGCTTTCAATTAGTTTGAGCAATCACAACCCAGAACGCTGGGCAACTGAGATTAAGCGCAGAGTTGAAGGGACTCACACCTTTGAACATCTGCACCCTGTAACTCGTTCCATTGTCACCAAGACAGTTGAAATCACGGTTACAGGCATTTACCCCGAAGGATTTGGAAGCATTGCCCATTGTTTATTCGGTGAAGCATCCCTGATACTTGACCCTTCAGAATTAGCGATCGCACTCGATATCGGTTCATCGACTTGGTTGATTACCGTGTTTAACGGGAGTGGCGCAGTGATTGACCGTCACTTGATTGAAGGTGGAGCGGGTGAACTGCATTCGATGATTGCAGAGGCACTAGACAAGCGAAACGACCGAGTAAGTCTGCTTTCCAAAGATGTGAAGCACTCGCCCAGCCTCGTTAACCAGGGCATTCTTGAAGGCACTTTCACTTATGGCGGTAATCACCTGACAGGTAAGAAGTTTGAGGCAGAGTACAGCCAGTGTCTAGATGAGTGGTGGAGTAACCGGATTGAGAAATTCGCCAACTTTGTGACTGCTGGCAATTATCTAGACCGAGCGAAATACCTTGTCGCCTGGGGTGGGGGTGTTTCTCTACCAGTAGTGGATCAAAACTTAGTCGGTTTAGGCTTTGTGGTCTTAAATAATCCCCAATTCATCAATGCCTTGGGGTTGAAACTATTAACTCAAATATCAATTGGAGCTTAGTTAATGAATTACGAATCTCGGCGTATAACCATCTCCTACTTAGCAGTAATTGAATTGTGCAAGATTTTTGATTTACCTCAAGATGCACCGACACAAGCATTATCAGCAGGTGTAGAGAAGCTGATTTTTCAACACGGTAATGTACAACTATCGCCCAAAGTTGAAACACCGCAATCTACACAGCCCAATAAATCAGCACTTAGCGCAATGGTCACTAATTTCAAAGGGGCAGCATAACCATGAAACCAAATAAAACAGTTGGACTCTCTCTTGCTGCTCTTGGCTTTCTGGCGCTTGGCTACTTCGGAGTCCAGTATTTCGGCAGAAATAATATGTTCACCATCGCCGCAGCCGTGGGTGGTGCAGGGGCCATCAGCTATGTACTTCAGAAACCGAGTGAGCCAGAAGCACCAACAGCACCGATAAAAGCTCAAAGGAAAGGGAAAAAGTCATGAGCGACCAAGACACCCAAAAGACACAACCGAGCCTAACAACAACCGAAATCATGACCATCATCCTCGGTTGCGAACAGACTCTCAGGTTCGTGCAAGCATCCCCAAATTACAAACAAATTGAAGCGTCCGAACGGTTCAGTACATCGAATGACCTAAAAATTGGTGATGCAGTGCAAGCCTTGATGGAGATTCACGAAGCGATTCTAAATATCGAGTTCTATTCGCAAGTTTGAGGGAGCAAATGTTAGAAACGACAGCCAAAAAGCGTAACCACCTCTACCAATTCCGTGGTCAACAACTGCGCTACAGCCACCGTTCTAATTGTCGAGCCAATGCACCTTTCGTTTTTAACGACTCCAAGGGCAAACGAAAAGAATTAAGCCAAAACCAAGTCCAGATGGAGGTTTTTGAATTAAATGAGTTTTGTGAAAACTGATGATGAAGCGATCACCTCCGGTGGGCGGTTACGCCATCGCATCTGCCGGCAAGCTTGGCGATCGCCCATCTGTGCATCAAGTACATCAGACACATTTTGGATCTTAACAGCATGGCACTCGATTACAAAAATCCCAACGATTGGGGCAAATCACCCCTGACCGACTCCGCCCTAAGAAAGCAGCAATTCAAAGCAGAAAATCCTGAACAATGGGCAGCAATGATTGAGTCCGATATTGAAGCACTCTCCACACCGTTATTCGAGAGTGAAGATTACCCACCCTTCACAGGAACGGAATTTCTAGCAACTCATAAAACCATTGATGATCATCCATACTCTGCTGCGTTTGGTCAATTCTTGGGTAATGGGATTGATGCGGACATTGCAAATACTTTGGCATTTGGTGAGAAGAGATTTGATTTAATTTCTGAAAATTTTGACGACCCAATACGGCAACTAGCAGCGAGAATTTATAGCCGATTTGAAGAGATGGGTTACTGGGATGAAGTGCCCCAAGAGTCAAGCGATATCAACTTCGACTTAATACCTTATTAAGAGAGAGAGTCATGGATTTTGCAATACGTAATCCGGTAGTTGGTCATAGTTCGCACATTGATGAAAAAGCGCAAGCATGGGGAGGGTTTGAGTCTGATATTCTGGGCTATCTCTCCGATATAAATAAGCTCGAACAATTTGCGGATTATGCGAATAATGCCCAAGAGTTAAGTGACCGATTAGAACCATTTTTGGACAATGCCAAGGTGGTCTTTGAGGCGATGGAGAAACTGACCAAAGGACAAGTTACCTGGGTCGAACTTCGTAAACAATACGGCTCTCATGTTGCGGGTGCTATCGCCAAAATTCGCAAACTGAATGGCGAGTTTGACCTAGAAATGAGCAAGATAGATGCCCAAGATAGAGCCGACTTGTTGCGGATTGATCAGAAACGTAAACACGCTTTAACCGAAGTTGCTACCCAATTACACCACGATCTACAAGCGGAATTGTGGCGGCATGAAAACAAAGTTAGCAGCATAGAAAATAAGCAAACTGTGCAAGCTGAAAGGCAAGCAATTACTACAGGATTAAGAGAAAAACGCCAACAACTTTTAGCCCGTGCGAGGTATGGCTCAAGGGCATTAGAGCCTAATCTTACACCCCAGGAAGTCATACCAGTTACTAGCCAAAATCATGCACCAGCGTCTAGTGTTTCTGCAACAGGAACAGTGCGCGGTTGGGGTGCAATGTTGGGTAACTTGTGGCAGAAATTAGGCGACAGATAATCAATTAATTAGGTAAGGCTGATGCTAGTAAGGAAACGAAATGAAGATTCCCATAGCGTCAGCCCTTTTTCAATGGAAGGGCTGGCACAAACACCACAATCAACTAAGCAGCATCAACAACCCGAACAGTTACCACCACTGCCAGAAAATAACCGAGGTAGAACATTTAGACGTGCTGGTAATGCTTGTGAAATTGTCGCTGGCAGTTGTTTAAACAGTGCAGTTATTTTCACATTTCATCTGCTACAGGTTCACCCAGTTGGAATGTTCCTAGCTGTGGGTACTGCACACCTTTATTTTACTGCCACTGCAACAGGTGAAGGGTTTAACAATTTCGTCACTAATTTAATGACTGGATGCAGTGCGTCATTAGCGTTATTGTGTGCGCTCAATGAACCATTAGGGGAGTGGAATGAAGCGAGAACTTCTACTAGTACAGTTAAGACTTCTATTGAGTCGGTTTATAAGCCAAAAACTGCTGAATCTTCAAGTTGGATGGATGGTGCAGGATTGGGCATATTTCTAGCGATATTAATGATTTTTTTATTTGGTGGTACTAAGAGCAAATGAGTTACTTAAGCGAGAAACATAAACAGTTATCCGAGTCCCAACAATCGGGTTTAATGTTGTGGTTTGGTCAGTTGCCGATGGACAAGAAAGCTGTTGCAATTGGGCTAAGTTTAACTGTGGGAATTAGTTCGGCGGCGATGGCGTGGCAGGGAACTAGCAGCGATCGGATCTACTTCTGCATCAAAACCCCAAAGAAAACATTGGTATGCCAGGACAAAGATAACCGTCCTTTTCGCATGACCCCTTTTTACTGGCAACAGTGGAAACAAGAAGGAATGCCGCGCCAAGTAGTGCGTGACCCAGCTATGGGGGTAAACGGGCTGGTGAAGGCCACTAACCAATATAAACCGTTTTGGGCGTTTGGGGGATTCCTGGGGTTTGCGCTTGCTGGCTGGATGCTGAGGCACTGTCAGTATGAGGAGAAGCAGAAAGCCGTATTTGAGGACATCGCCCAAAAACGAGACGCAGCAAAAGCAGAAATGGCTGCACGTTCCGAGTTATTGGACAGTTACCGGGATGTTGCGATCGCAGAAGTCCAACTACAAGCTGACCTGGATCTAGTCGCTAATAGAGTTGTCGGGAAATAGTGACTAAAATCGCTGAAAGGCTTAGGGAGTCTGGGTTTCAATAATTTTGGTCAGAAATCAATAAAAAGCTTGCCACAAGCAGATTTCAAGGATTTTTGAGCTTATTACCCAACAAGTCTAATGATCGCACTGTGGATATTCAAAAAGCAGAGATTTACGCCCACACGGAAATTGAAGTTACCCAAATGGAGGCATCTGAGGCTATCTTTGAGGCGCAAACGGCGGGGATGACCGAGCAACAGAAGGCAGATTACATCAAGCAGCTACGGGAGATGAAAACGCCCTATCTACAAGGTAGTCAGACTTTAGCGGGGACGATTGACCCCAACGATAAGGTTACTGGGGCAGAAACTAGCGCGATTGCACCAAGTGACAAATATCGCTGGATCAACAACACCATCGGCTACCCCACTTTGATATTTGGTGGCATGGGTGCGGGTAAGTCGTGGACTACCAGAGAGATTATTTGGGCAAAGCGTCAAGCCGGTTGGAATCAAATCTTTGTGCTAGATCCACATGGTACACAGGTCGAGTGGCGAGGGGTAAACCTGATTACTGGCTACAGAGAGATAGCCGACTTTATGCAATGGTACATGGCTGAAATGCGCCGCCGTTACAAAGCCTATCGTGAAAGTGGAATGGTTGAGGAGCAATGGACGCAACACTTAAGAGACACAAATCAACATTTCTGTGTAGTCGCTGAGGAGTTTACGACCTGGACAGATAACATTGTTGAGCCAATGCCAGACGATTTTCCGGATGAAAAATGGAAGCCCGACCCTGATTTTATTGGTAAATGGTTTCGCTGTGCCATGACTGAATCTCGTAAACAATTAATGATTCCTTTGTTCGTAGCTCACGACCGCACAATGGAGATTTTAGCTAAAGCCAAAGGACTATCAAAACTTCGAGATGCAGCACTATTAGAAGTAGAATTAATCGCAACTATTGACCCAATCACCACAGAAGCAAAAGCCAGTGGTCAGGGCAAGATTAAATTACCTGGGCATGGTCAATGGATTGATATCGAACTGCCTAAGCTTGACCGCAAACGAATTGATTTTCGGCTTGATGAATCTAGAACAGTTAATGAACCGCCAACCATCGATAAAGCTACTTTAGAGCGGATTTATGAACTGGAATTCAATCTTGGTAACAAAGCAGGTGACACCCAAGATGAACCTAAGAAACTATCACCAATGGCACAAAAGTTGTATGAATATCTCACCAGAACTGAACGAATTGAAGCTGATGTAAGAGAGTTTAAGGGCAATTTTAAAGTGAACGCTGAGAGATTTAGTGTTGAGCAAATCAAGGGCTGGATGTATGAAATTGTGGGGGCAGGATTGGCGGACTGGATAGCCGAGGGTGTTATCAAGCTCAATCAAATTTGACTGCTAATAGTGTCTGGTGTCTAGCCCCAAAAACGCCCTTTTTTCGCGGACACAGGACACCAGACACCACAGACACTAAACCCCAAAACCCTTATAAAGCTTAGACACCAGCAGACACTACCCTAGACACGACCCAGACACCAAGTGTCTCAAACGTGTCCGCTAGACACCAATAAGAAATAACCGAATAAACAGCCATTTATTATTAGAGGATTATCAAGATCATGCTGAAAATAGTAATTGTTGAACCCGAAACATTCACGCTCTTGGGCATCAAAGGTGCTATGGAACAATCTCCAGATATCGAAGTTACAGGGTCAGCCACAAGTGGAAAGTTAGGTTTTCAGTTAATTGAACAGACCAACCCTGATGTTGTGTTAGTTGATTTACTATTACCCGATATGAGTGGTTTAGAACTGACTCGTTCAATTAAAAGGAATACTAGTAGTAAAGTAGTGATTTTTACTAATCAGACTCATTCCGACTTTATTAAGTCAGCTTTCAGTCATGGGGCTGATTCTTATATGCTCAAAAGTGCTGATGTAGAATTGATTGAACTAGCCATCAAGAGAGCTTACTTTGATGAATGCCTGCTTGACCCGAAGCTGGCTAAAAAACTGTTAAAAAACCTTGATAAAAATAGATATATTGACCCTAGTTTTGCTGATAAAAACTTGCTAGACTCTCCCACCGAACGACAAATACAAGTCCTGCGTTTACTGGCTCAGGGTTTAGTTTTTGAACAGATTGCCAAAGAAATGTTTCTCTCTGTTAGTACAGTCAAACGTTATGCCAGTGATTTGTATAGTAAATGGCACGTCAAGAACAGTTATGAGGCGATAAAAAGAGGGGCGATGCTTGGTTATATAGACTATAACTTGATTGTGAATGAATGATGTATTGGTGAGGATAGCGAAAGGATTAAGTCGGGGAGTGGTGCGGTTTAATTCTTATTCACTTCTGCTGCTAACAGGAGTTAAATCAAAGAATTTTTGGAAGCGTTCAAGATTCAAATGATGTGTAAATATGAAAATTTCCTCACCTAATGTTGCTGCATACTATCACCCCAGGCGCAAAAGTTGTATGAATGTCTCACCAGAACTGAGCGAATAGAAGCTGATGTAAGAGAGTTCAAGGGCAACTTTAAAGTGGCTGGTGAGAGATTTACTGTTGAGCAAATTAAGGGCTGGATGTATGAAATTGTGGGGACAGGATTGGCGGACTGGATAGCCGAGGGTGTTATCAAGCTCAATCAAATTTAGCCGCTTTCTGTGTCCGCGTGTCTACTCCCAAAACCCCCTTTTTTCGCGGACACGCCTACTCCAGACACTACAGACACCAAAGCTTGAAAGCCTTATACAGCATAGACACGATAAGACACCAGCCGCAGACACCGCAGACACCAAATGTCTATCAAGTGTCTATTAAATGTCCGCTTTTCACTGTCCGTAGGATAGGATTGTTATATACGTTAGCCACTACATTTAGATGATTAACAGTTAAAGAGGTCTAAAAATGAAAACCGAACACGAACGCGAACAGTTAATCAACGCAATCAACGTACTGTTACATCAATCTTATGACAGTACTTTAGACGAGATTTACGCACTACTAAAAAAAATCGAAGATGAAGAGGACGAAAACGATTTAATCGCCTATCATGCTGCTAAAAGTGATGTAGAAAATAATAGTCTTATCGCCTGGGAAGACATGAAAAAGGAAATCGCTAATGAAAGAAAAAAGGACGTAGCGTGATCTACGAAGTTAAATTTACCAAGGGTGCGATAAAAATGTTTAAAAAACTATCTCAAGAATTGCAAGACCGCATACAAACCAAAATAGATGACTTAGCAATAGAACCACGTCCCAACGGAGTAAAAAAGTTAAAAGGTGAAGAAAATTCCTATCGAATTAGAGTAGGCGACTATCGCGTTATCTACGATATTTTCGATGATGTTTTATTGGTAAGTGTTGTGGAAGTCGGACATCGTAGCGAGGTATATAAAGATGAAAGTTGACAAGCAATAAAAAATTAGAGCTATCGCCTACAGCTCCCGACTGGTGATACCAGCCGCAGACCCCACAGACACCGCGTGTCTATCAAGTGTCTACAATGTGTCTAGTAGACACCAATAATAAATCAGCCCTCTAATTAGCTAGTTATTATTAGAAGATTATAAAAATAATGCTAAAAAGTGTAATCGTTATATGCGGTTGAATAATCACCAACTCCTATCAGTGCCAATCTCATGGGCATCGATTTCGAGAAAGCAGTAATCCATGTCAGCATGAGAGTCCATTTCCCCAAACAGATCATAAACTTGTTTGTCTAGGTCTTCATCATTTTTATATGGGATGGTGATAATATACTCGCAGCCATTGGGAGTGGTTTTTTGAGCTTTTTGTTAATCAAAATCTGCATATTGAGGAGGGCTAGCCCCAACCCGCTCGGTGATTTTAGGATACTTGCTCTCTGGAGCCTTGTCTGCGATGTTGGTTACATTAATTTGATGCCACCAATCATCACCAAAATCGAACCAGTAACCAAAAGCATCATCAATAGATAAGCCGAGCGTTGCAATTGGGGTACTAGACACCTCCCCCGTAGGAGCTTCTGTAAAATCGGAACTGGAAAATGCTTGTTTCAAGCCATACCGTCTTGCATTAGGGTCTTGTGGTCCGCGACCTCCCACCTGAAATTCGTACATATGCTCATCTTTGCGCTCGAATGCCTTGAAGATAATTTTATGTAGGTCTTCAAGGGTATTGCTACCTTTAATCTCAATGGTTCGGGATATTACTGGATTTTTAGCAATAAATTTCTCCGCTATCGGACCGTCAATTAAAAACACATCTAGTACATACAGGGCATCGGGGGAAGAGTTAACTGGTTTATTTTGATGGGGTGATGTTTGTTCCCCATCAATATCGGACGGTTTGTCATCAGCCGGAACATAAGGAATAAAACCCCGTGCGTATGCTTCTTCCTGTATTTCTCGCTTGACTGACCTGGCATCCAAGATAAATCCATCCACAGAAATCATCCAAGCCATCGGGTTTTTATCTAACTTACTCGGCAGACACCAATCAGGGTCCATCTGCCGCATATCCAGGATATCTCGTACCTGTTTTGATTTCGACTGCCCGGTGCTGGGACTGACACCAAACCAATTGTAGATTTCCTTGGCACTAACATGGGGTGTTTGTGAAGAGTCAAAGAGAAAATTGACCATACCAATAGCATGGGTAATACCACAAGCCCAAGTTTTCTCCTTACCGCTTGCCAGGGGAGATGGTCTCTTCCGACACAAAGCTGCTGTCGCAAAGCGAATCAATTGGGCATATTCATCATTCAAGCGTTGTTTGGCAAAATCATCCGTTATCCCTACAATTGCATCGAACTTTCCTTGCATCGTATTGGGAACGTTTTCTGATTTCTTAGTTTTAGCCATGCTCATTACCCCGATTTAGCTTGTCCATATGTTTGCGGTTATTGATTACCTTACGATTAGACCCAGCACGAATGCAATTGATTTCTGGATTTGTGGATGTGTTTCTCTTGAATCTGTTTAAAATAGGAGTTGCTAGTAGATTTTGTGCTTTTCCTTTACTTCGTTCTCTTAAATTTATCAATATCCTTCTCTCCTGACATGAAGAATTTCAATAATGATTTATCTTGAAATCTACAATTTTGCATAATTCCAAGTAAAACAAGATATGAGGTAGCACCAGATTCAGAAAAAGACCCCGATATTTTTCGCTGTATAGCAAGATGTCTAATTGCACGTTCTGCTGTATTGTTATTCCAGGGTATAGCATCTTGTTCAAGAAAAGTGAATAAACTTTCCCTATAACGTTCAAAACGTTTTTGATATTTCGCAGCTAAATCAGAGTGATAAACTCGTTCTACAATATTTTGACAATAAAATTTTTCTACAAGTTTCTTAAATTTGTTCAAATGCCTTTCTTTTAAACCATATTTTTCCACTGTTTCAAGTATTGGTATTATTAAGTTCCTGACCTCAGAGACAAAACATTCAAACTCGGTATCAAACGGTGCTTCCCATAAATCATCATTTAAATCTCTAATTAAATGACTCCAGCATTTTTGCTGTTTACAGTTTACAGAGTCATAACCACCATAAAAGTCTGAAACTAATACACCTTTATAATCAGATAAAAATGCATGAACAATTTCAGCTTCTCTTGTCTGAGTTAGCCTAAATACTACATTACTACCATCTGTAAATACCCAGACATATTGATTTATTCCTCTAATGCTAATCTGAGTTTCATCAACATGAACAAAAGGGCTTTCTATAATTTTTTGAATAAGAATTAGTTCGGTTTTTGCATATTGTTCAGAAAAATCTGTGAGAAAATTAGAAATTGAGCCTTGGCTAATGCTTTCACCAAACAATTCTTTACTTTGCTGCATTATCATTCGATATGACAGTCGAAGAACAAGTCTTTGGTAAACAACCCAAGCTTTAAATCCATGTCCAAATGAGCAAGGAGTCGCGAATTCAAAAAAACTTTGTGGGGCAGAATATTTATAACATATTGGGCAATAGTTTCTACAGCTTATATACTTGTTAATCTTTTTTCGACATCCATTTTTTGAAAATACAAGGTCAATGACTACTTTTTCAATTGTCTTATATTCTTCTTTAAGGAGTTCACCATTGCATCGTGAACATATTTCTGAGGCTGGTATATAAATAACTTTATTGACTTTTGAAGGAATTGCTTTAGTATGACCTTTGTGACCTTTTTGCCCGCCTCTTGTATTTCCATTAGTATTTTCTTTGCAAATACTTATCTTTTTCTTATCATAGTCAGCGTGAGCAAATTTAAGAATTGTGTCAAATTGGTTATGAATTTTCTTACCAGTTTCTGTAGATTCTTTTTTGGGCTGATTGGCAAAATCAATATTAGATTCTAATTCCGAATTTATGAAGATTTTACAAAATTCATCTGCTAATAGTTTGAGAGCGCGACAATCATCTTGATTGTATTGAATCAACTTTTGCTTATGTTCAATTTCTTGGCTATCTTCCCATTGATATCGCCAAGCAATACTTTGTAATCCAGATGCATTTGGAACTGTCCAATAAATTCCTATAAAATCGCCAATTGCTTTTAGACTATTAGAATAAGTGGGAAAGTATACCTTGCCATAAATATATGAGTTAAGATTTATCAAACGCTGTTTTATTAACTCACAATCAGTTGAATACCTTTTTGCTAATTCATTAATAGCTTTGACTTCATAACTACCATAATGATAAATTTCTGCTTCAGGATATTCGTTAATTTTTTCAACTAACTGCTTCCAGATACTTTCTTCATCATCAGTTGTATCTGCCCAAAATGAATGATATGAAGCATTCTCTACTGTGCAAATCAAAAGACCAATTAGATAATGAAAATTCTCATCGGGAATACCCTCAATATCTAAAAAAAGCTCAACTGGTTTTCTAGATAATTCTGGTAAATCTTGGATATATATTTTCTGCTCTCTAATTGCTAAAGCTTGCAGTTCCAAGTTATGTTTTACAGGTAATTTACTTTTCCGCTTTTTCTTATTTCGTCTAAGCCTAAATAAATACGAAAGTTGATAAATAGTAAATATTCCTTTTTTGTGATACTTTTGAATTGCTTTTTGTGTCATTCTATCGAGCAAGCTAAGATTATTCTCTTTAACAGCTTGTTCTCGACATAAATCCCGAAATTGACAGGATGGACAATGCTTATTCAGAATCAAAGGTGGAGGTTCAATAGGCTTTTCTTCCACCCATGCTTGTAAAGTTTTCAGGAATAGATTTATTGATTTATAACCACTTTCCAGTTTAACTCGATGAGCCTTTCCATCCATCCCCACAATTGTTCCTACAGCAGGTAACTGTTTTTGAATTTGACCCAGAATTTTACCAATAAATAAAAGTTCTGTTTTCTGTTCATTGGTTATGCTATAAGTTCCAATAATAATTTTCGGTTCGTAGATTAAATTACGACGTGATGAGGAAGCATCAACTTTTGTTAAAACATCGCAGTAGGCTTCCCAACACTCAGATTTAAGCCTTGCTTCAACTAAAAAAGTATTTCCATTGAAGTTATTTTCATCATACTTTTTGGCATCAAGATGTTCTTGTTTAAAAATCTTAAGATACTCAGTTTGATGAGTCCTTTTACGTTCTTCGATAATGGGATAGTAGTCATGGGGAGTTCCCTTATCATCAGAAAACAGCATTAAAAATGCCTTACGAGGGCATTGGGAATAGGCAACAAATACTTCTGACGTAATGATGATAATTTCGGTACTCATGACATTAAATATATATTATTAAAGACATTTAATTACCAGTTATTGAATAAGATTAATCTCCTCTAATTAGTCAAGATATTAATTTTTATTTATCCGAATCCTTCAACATTCCCGTCAACAATTCCGACATCTCCCACAGGTCTTTATTCCGGTTGTCATCATAAATCATCAGCGTTCTGGGGTCAGCATGACGGCTCAATTTCTGCACCTTTCTGATATTCCCATCAGTGGCATCGAGCGCCGCCGTAATCGCCGAGTGCCTAACCCTGTGAGGTGACATGGGTTTATTGACTCCCGCCTTCTTAAAAGCCGCCGACACTATTTTATAGATGGCATCCGTAGTTAAGCGATGTCCTTCATTATGAAAATCTAACGCTGTAAATATCGGTAAATTGCCATTCAAATCCCCCCTAGCAATTAACCAATCTGCAAGAGCAGCCGCCACATCCTTGGACATATCCAAATATTCTTCATTCGTTCCCTTACCCTTCCCCAAAACCCTCAACTTGCGCCCATAAAAATCAAAATCCCCCACATCTAACTGACAGATTTCCTGGCGACGCAACGCTAAACCCCACAACACCAGAAAAATTGCATAGTTGCGTTTACCAATCAACGTTTCTCTATCAAATTGCTGAATCACAACAGAGATCGCTTTGCTATCAACACCCCGCGTATCCCGGTACGCCTTAACCTTCTCCCCCGACACATCTTCTAGGGAATAGTTGCATACTCCCAACTTCCGCCCCATCTTCGCCAACGACTTAATCGCCGCCAACCGCCGATTGATTGTCGCCTCCCGCAACCCAGACGCTATCAGTTTCGCCTTGTACTTCAACACCACCATCACTGCTTGCTCTCGCTGCAAGTGCAGAAACTCCAGCACACTATCACCAGTCGGGGGCATCAAAGTCATCTTCAGAAAAAAGTCTCTCAAATCCTTCTCATAAGCACGCCGAGTATTGGGGTTGCGCTTATCTGCCAACAGTTGGGCCAACACATCTGGGTCTTTGTCTAACTGCGCGTCAAAATATCGAGCGATCGGTGCATCTAAACACGCCTCTAATTCAACTTTAACTAGCTCACCAAAAATTGGCTCGTTAGGCATAAATGCTCACTACTACGTTATTGATAATACAGTTTTCCAATAACGTACATCATTGCATACAATGTTCTTGCTTTACTGTTTACACAAGATATGGCAAGAGCCACTTGTTGCGGAAGTCACTAAGTATCATCAGCGCTGTGGTAGTCTGTAAAATTGCTGCTTTGATATCGAATTTGATATCAGTTTTGGTAGCACAAGAATACTGGGGACTCTGCCCCAAAGCGATGCCTGCGGTTCAAATAGCCAACACCCAAAAACTGCTGCCGTCTATGGTAAGTAGGCTAATATTACCTACTCGTACTTTTTTCAACGCAGTGTCTGGTTGTTTTCGTTTTACTCTGTTGAAAATTGTTCGAGCCACGGGATTTAAGGCGTTTGTTCTATTAAAGTCTTAACCCTCATCAGCAGATTGCAAGACAATTGCATACAACTTTTGGCTAACCCGAAAGTCAGCATTAGCAATTAACTGATCAATTAATGGTTTAATAGCTGGAATTAGCCCTTGTTTTTTGGCTTGTAGCAAGACTCCCAACAGACCCGTTACATTTAGTCCATAACTTGTAGCGACTGCTCGTCCTCGGCGTTCATCCATTAATAGCAAGTCAGCTTTCAGTTCTTTGGATAAAATAATTGCTTCGGCTTCTCCTAAGTCAATATTGTCCTGTTTTTCCTGAATTTCTGTAACTTGTTGAGAATCAACAACAGTTATTGCCTGAATCCAAGATAGCTGTTGTACTTCTACTGCCCCAGGGACAACTTTATCTACACCTACCATCTCGTTATAAACGGCTTGGGGAATGATAACGCGACTATACAACTGACGTAGTAAATCTAACTGACCAATCGCTGCCAAGTTTGTGATCGGTGATGTGTCGCTAACTATAATCACAACAAGCCCATTGATTCCAGTGTCCGCACATCGGATTGGAAATCTTCTACATCATAGTTGATGTGTAAACCGCGTTTAGCCAGTTCATGCTGGAATTCAAGTACTGTGATTCCTGTCCAGGCTCGGACTTTGCCACTGCTAATTTTACCTTGCTGATAAAGCAAGATGGCAATTTCTAATTTCAGTTCATCCTCAGTCATGTTTGATGCTCGGAGGATGTCATCGGGAATTATGACGCTCATAAGGGAAAACTCCAATTCATAGTTTATTCTAATTCTTCTGTGATGCAGGGCAGGAAGTATAAATTATACTTTTATAGTATTAGACCTTAATGAAATTATAGGTTTAGTAATTGTTTGAGGTCTTCAGTATTCTTGATTTGGCTCCAGTCAACCTCACAAGAAAGCAATAGTTCTATGGCAACTCCGATTAGGTGCTGAGGGTAAACCCGCTCACCAGGGGGAACTGCTTCTGTGTTGTTGTCCCGCACTGTTCGGGCTGTATCCGTTAACCAGTCATGCTGTGTGCGAGTAATTTTAATATTGATCGTCACGGGCTTTTCCTTAACTACTGCTTGAGAAGTTGGTGATGCAGTAGGCGCTTCTAATGCTGACTTTGGGGCTGGTGATGTTATAGGCATTTTCTCAACTACTGGGGAAGTTGGTTCTACTTCGGCGGTGAGTGAGGTAATCTCTGGCTCTGATTGGCTCTTAATTCCAGAAAACTGGCTTAATTTCATGCCAGACATTTTCTTTTTTGTCATTTCGTCCCCCAATATTTGATGCATTCTTTAGCTAAAGATTGGTAAGCTCTAGCACCACTGGACTTGGGGGCGTAAGTGCTAACTGGTTGTTGCGCTGCGATGGATTCAGCAACAGCTATGTTATCAGGGATAGTTGTGTGCAATAGTCGATAACCTAACTCCACTGCTGCCTCAATTAGCAAATCGTCAGCCTCTTTAGTCAGAACTAACCGGGGCTTATACCGAGTTCTAACAACATCAATGGGAATATCTGCCCTTTCCCCTCGAATTAACTCCACGGCTTCCGAAAGCCCTTTAAGGGAAGCAGGTTCGTTCATTGTGGGGATAAGAATGCGCGAACTGCTGAGGATGGCTTGCACTGATGCTACCGATAGTCCAGGGGGACAGTCCATTAAGACTACATCAAGCCCAGAAAGTCGTGACAGTGCTGGAACAAACAAGTTATCCTCCGATGTCAGGCGAAACATACCTATATCACCTGGAATCAGGCAAAGGTGTTTTACTTGGGTCTGTTTGGGTGCGATCGCTTCTTTACTGGTTAGCCAGTCAAGGGTTGTTGGCTCAGTACCATCCATGCCTAGACCGAACGAGAGAGTACGCTGTCCATCTAAATCAATCAGCAGGGTTTGGCGTTTGGGAGATGCTAGAAATGCCCCTAAGTTCAGGGCAGTAGAGCTTTTACCTGTCCCGCCTTTAAAGTTGAATACACTGATAACAATCACTGTTTAAAAGTTAAAACGTTAATGAGTTTATAGCATAAAGGTCTAATACTTTAATATGTCTATCCTTTTAGATATATTACCCGACTTCTCAATGATACAGAGGCAAATGTCTTTGATTAATTAATACTATTAAGGTCTAATACTTTAATAGGTCTATTCTTTTAGACATATCACCCGACTTCTCAATGATACAGAGGCAAAGATAAACACAATGGAATATTCAATGAGCGCACTTAGTCTTACATGACAGTTTAACCATCTATTAACCTTTTACTGGATGCGTAGATTTACCTTCTATGTCATTCTAATTTAGGAGAGTTAATTCGGTGAAGCGTGTTTGTTTTTAGTATTCACAGACTTATCAGAGAAATTTAAATCTCTACACATTTATGATTTTGGAGAAAATCGAGAGTAAAAATACTGCTCTTAGTCACCTTGGCTCAAGAAAATTAGAGATAATGACAACAACCAGAATCAATTAGGATAAGTTCTTGAAATTGAAGACCGAGCCGTGACGTTGCACAGCAGTATTAATTTAATTAATCCGCACACAGGGCAGCGTTTTCCATCTGCCCCAGATAGTTCGGTTGTTCTGTCTAGTTTTCAAGCAGGATGGCATCACAATTTCACCCTAGAGGTACAACGGCTCAAGCCGATGGAACTTCCAGAACATTACATTGAAGGGCATCGACTGATCATCAATTTAGGTGACTCTGTGCGTTTTGGTTGGCGTAGCGGCGGAAGAACCCATGAAGCCATTTTGCCGCCTGGGGGGTTTTGCCTTCAATCGGATGGCGAAACCAACGCTCCTTTCTGGCAGGATGAACTGACAGTAGCAGCCATTGCACTCTCACCAGATTTGATCACCGCCATTCTCGAAGACCGCACGCCTACTGCCATTGATACCTTTGCCGAACGTCGCTGCATCACAGATGACTTGGCATACACCTATACTAGAGCCTTATCAAAAGAGTTGGCCCAACCGGGGGAACCCTTGTATGCACAAACTCTATCTCTGTCTTTCACATTGCACCTGTTGAGCAAACATCACCGCAATGCCAAAAAACCTTTGAATCCAAAAGGGAAACTATCATCGAAGCAACTAAAAGACGTAATTGAAACCGCACAAACACAACTTGGTACAGAATTGAGCCTCAGCCAACTTGCTTGTGCCGCCCAAGTTTCCGACTATTATTTTTCCCGCCAGTTTAAGAACACCACAGGTTTAGCACCGCATCAGTTTGTCCTGCGCCTACGACTAGAGCGAGCAAAAAAATTACTGCTCACAAGCCAACTGTCCCTTTTGGAAGTAGCATTAGCTGTAGGTTTTTTTGACCAGTCTCATTTTAATAATGTATTTAAACGTGCTTTTGGTGTCACTCCACGCGCTTTTGCTAAAACAGTTTAAAAATTGAGCAAGAATTTCCAATTTTTCCAGTAGTGAGTTCTGCGAGTATTTAACTATCGGCAAGGGAACACAACCACAACAGCCGCAAATCCAGTTATACCCCAACGAAGGAGCCTATATCATGTTGTCTGTGAAAAAAATTGCTGTAAAAACACTCTTCCTCGCTTCTTTTGGTTTACTAGCTCTACCATTAACCGCTACTGCTGACTTACAAACTGTTGAAGCCAAATCTATGCCTACCCAAAGCAAAACTGTTGCAGCGAATAATATCTCAGTTCGTAAAGTTCAATTTCTCAGCCAGGGTACGAAGGTAGTAGGTAATCTCTATCTACCAGCGAACATCAAAGCACCACAGGCATCTGTGGTTGTGGTAGGGCCGCAGTCGAGCGTTAAAGAGCAAGTAAGTCAAGTTTACGCCCGTCAATTAGCAGCACAAGGATTTGTGGCTTTGACCTTTGATCATCGCACCTTTGGTGAAAGTGGTGGCGCACCCCGCCAGTTTGAAAACCCACAAATGAAAGTTGAGGATATTCACAGTGCAGTAACTTTTTTACGGGCATTACCGTCAGTTAAGCCTGATGCAGTTGCCTTAATGGGCATTTGTTCAGGTGGTGGATACTCTGCAAAAGCGGCGGCAATGGACTCTTCAATTAACGCCCTTGTTACCGTAGCTGGCTTCTATCATGACCCACAGGTAATGCGTCAATGGTTGGGTGAGAACTACGAAGCTCGTCTCAACATGGGTAGAGAGGCACGTATTAAATATGAAAAAACTGGTCAAGTTGATTACATGACCAACGTAGACCCAAAAAACCTTAACGTAGCTATGCCTGGTCAAGAAGCCTATGATTATTATGGAACCAAACGTGGTTTGCATTCTGGCTGGGTCAATCGTTCAGCAGTAATGTTCTTTGAGCCTTTCTTACAATTCAATGCTATTGATGCTGGTCGTGATATCAAGGCTCCTACTTTGGTCATTCATTCAGATACCGCTTTAGTTCCTGATGGTGCGCGTCGCTTCTTCCAGAGCATACCAACCAATCAGAAAAATTTACACTGGATGAGTACAGAAAATCACATTGCCTTTTACGACCAACAAGAAGTTGTGGAGGAAGCGGCTGTTAAGGCAACAGCATGGCTCAAACAAACACTCACTCTTAATTCAGTAGTTAGCCGTTAAATGTCTAACAGCAATCGCACCCACTACCACAAAAAAATCACCCCAACTAGTGCATCTAGTTGGGGTCTTAGATGTCCTTCATGTTCCCAAAGGACACAAGAGATTAATTGTGGTTCGGTATAAGGCTTTCTGTATATATGCCCATATTACAATGAGCATATCTCGATGTCTTGAGTAATTACCGACTTTTCAAAATAGCTTCATAACAACTTATCAATAAGTTCCCTATTTACCCCGTTAGCCAGTACTTACTCCCGTTGAAAGCTTTTTCAAATATTCAATCCGGCAACAACCGAGGGCGATCGCACCCTTAGCGACATCTAACCAGAAGCCGTTATTCCTGATCGTTGCCGTATGTCACACAAGGACTATCAACTTTCTGCATCGGTTGGAATGAATTGCAGAAATTTACAGTAGCACAATTAACACCTGCTTCATCGGGGTGAATACATTGCACAACGCCCTCTAAAACATGAAAGGCACAGTCATTACAGATAGTTTTACATGGCAATGGTTGAGCGTCGATTAAGTTTGACATAGATCAAAATTTTCAAGAGAGGAAACAGCAGCAATAGCAAGCATAAAGCTGAGATGCCTTTTAGCTTCAGTGAAAACCATGTTAATTCCTGCGATCGCCTACGGCGGGCGGTTACGCCATCGCACCCTTTTAAATCAATATACTCACAACATATAAAAATAAAATAATACAAATGACTATTGCTACTAAAAATAAAAAATTATTATTAAAAACTTTACCTAAAACAGTAGGTTTCCTTTTCTTAATTTTCTTATTCTTATTTTTCTCCCCGACTATGCCTTGTCTCAACGGATTGTGGGGTTCATATCGTCTGGATATTAAATATTTTGGGATTTCCTCTCTCTCTTGACTTACACGTTCAATATCTCTAGGAATTATAGGCAAAGAAAGATTTATTTTATTCTGATATTGACCGGAACCCTGAGAATTCTTATTTGGTCTTTGCGCTACATTACTACGCTCCATTAACTGAATAACTTGTTGCAAATATGCGTTTTTTGCAAATTCAAACCACTCCCTATAAACATTAAATGACTTACAAGCTTGATGAATTTCTTTCTCTACTTTGTAAACGTCAGCAACAAACACATAATGAATGAGTTTCAATGGGTAGGGACTTTGACGGCTATTTAGTTCTTTTAATCTATCCTCTGGTGTCCGTGGTGCTACAGTTAGCCCTATTTTGTATCTATATGTGCCTACACTATGAATTAAATAAATGTACCCTGGTTTCATTCTTGTATCTTTGTTCGTAGTTATTCTAAAGCTGCAATCGCGTCTGCAACTGTAAAATCTAGTGAACATTTTACCTTTTTGTAGTCGGGATTCTGTTTTATTTCCTTTAAAATTAATTATACTTGATTAAGTAAATCACTTAGCTCAATGAAATATTCACCCATAATTAATCCTTAAAAATAATAGGTTTACCATTGAAGTCTTTGTAAATATCTCTGGTCTTAGCTAACTTGGTAAATTTATGTTGTATTCCTCTAGTTCGTTACCATCTGCATCTACTAAACTAAGGAATATGCTTATACTTAAAATTTATTTAATATGGATATAAATATATGGTTCAACGTATTGAAGAAATTTTAGGTAACTCAATTACAGAATATACTCCCAACGCAATCAAATTTCAGGGACTATCTTTAGAATTATTGGAGCAAGTTATTCAATCAGGCTACACTACACTAAATGCGAGTTTTAATGCTGCTCCATCAGTTGGTTCATTTATTGAATTTGGGCAACGTTGTAAAAGTATAGAAGCGACAGCGATTTTTGATGGTGTAGTCATCAATGATACAGACGGCCCGAATTTGATGATTGATGCAATTACAGTTAAAGGGGTGAAAGATTTAGATTTTGCAGGTCAATTTGTAAAATTTGTCTGGGGTTGCGATGAATTAGAGATTAATTCTCAACAGTTATATGCTTGGTGGGATTAGCTATTTCCTCATACATAACGTTATAGATTGTTGGGAAACAGTCACCAGGGCATCAGCGATCGCCATTCGTCATATCAATATATAGTTGCGCTACAGATAAGGGCTAAAACGTTGAATCAGAGCCTCAAGCTCTTCTGAATTCATTGTGATGTCCCCGTAATTTGAGATGATTGGGTTATGCGAGAATCTCATGTTTTATGCCATTATATTGATTAAATATTGAACGATGGGATGAATAACCGAATTCATCTGAGCGTTCTTCATATTGTTGAATCCAATTCTGTAGAAACTCGAATGTTTGTGCCTGCTCCTCGGTTGATTTGAATTTGTGCGGCTCCCAAGGTCGATTGCGGTTATTTTCAAGACATTTACTAATGCCGGGATTTAGGAAATAAATTTCAGTTGAGAATGGGATAGCAGCTTTGATTAGCGTACTGTAGCAGCCTTCAATTATCCAAGAAATATTATTTTCTATAAAGTCTTGTAGATCCTTTGCTGAATCCTTTTGAGTCCGCCGGATGGCAATTTGGTTTGGTTCCCAAACGATAGTATCGAGATCAAGAATTGGAATTCTGAAGTCTTTACCAAGTCTATTTGCAAGAGTGCTTTTTCCAGAACCGGAATTGCCAAATATTAAAATTCGATGCATTGTGGTGATTTAATTAAGGTGCAGCAGAGTGATTTCTCAATTTTAAAACAGGTAAAATTATTAATTCCACGTTATTAGTCATTCGTGTAATCGATGCCTCAAAGTCTTCTAGATTCATTGATGTCTACAGCTTACGTCTAACACTACCTCAGATGGTAGTGAGCCACGCTCATTTGATTGTTACCTCGCTTGAGCTACTAAGCTACTACCGCCATAAAAATACCCCCAAAATAAAATATGGGGGCGATTGATGTGGTTGATGTGCCTAAAAGCACATAATTGAATAATGAGAGTTCGCTATAAGGATTTCTGTATACATCCCCATCTTAGAATGAACTGTCGGTGAATGTCTTCGGTGATTACTGACTCTTCAAAATCGCTTCACAACAACTTCTCAATAACTGTGCTTTTACAGCGTTAACCATTACTTACTCCCATTGGCAGCTTTTTCAAATTCTCAATCCGACAGCACCCCCGCTTCCATAGCTGTCTTTGGTTTTTATCTACAGGATGGTAATAAGCCCAAATACTTCCATCTGCTGCTGAATATAAGGAGATAAGAAAAACCGTTTGTGTACCAAAGTTACCTGTACTTACTTCAATTTTTTCTTTGACAGTAAACGTCTGTCCTGAACTATTAGTTGCTGCCTCTAATTTTTTATATGCTGGTTTAAGAGTTAATTGCGGTTGCTCTGTTTCTATCTCTGATTGCTCATGTTCAGCAGAGGTATTTTCAATCAAAGCAGTTGATGATGATGAATTAACTGGTGCTGTCTCTAAGATTTGGGGTACATCCAACTGTTCATTCTCTGCTTCTCTTGTTTGAGGCACAGCGTCAGAAATCAGGACAGGACTACTGTTTAATTCTGAAACTTCAGTGCTTTTATTCTGGTTATTATTTACTTCTAATTCCGGCTCAACTGGCTGATTTTCTGTTGGTACGCTAGTTGATGCTGATTCAGATTGTGCAGAGTTATTATCGTCAGTGGCAGTAGATTTTTGCTTGACTACACGCAAAATAGCAGGTTGATTTGGCGCAGCTTCTTGTTGAGATGATGAACTATTAGTCTTGGTGGATTTACGTTTAGGCATAATAACTTATTGCGGCAATGCACTTTTAAACGTTGATTCAATCAGCAATTAGCAAGGAAATGGCTACACTTTTTCTGTCGAATTAGTCCTCAGTAGTATCTTCAGTTGTGTTGGTTGAGATATCTGAAGTTGGTGATTGCTCACGACCGGTAAATTTAATGCACTCCCCTGATTGAATTACTAAGCTAGTCCCGACACGTCGCACATTAAAATTCCAGAATTTATGAATCGAATTTGATGGTAAAAATCCGATTAGTCTTAGTTGGAAATCTTTAGGTGGCTCAAAGTCTCTCTGTGGTTTTTGGTGAATTTTAACGAGTACTATCCCAAATTCATAGTCTTGATATACAACTAATCCTTGTACAGAAAAGTTATCAGCTACTAACTGCAATTCGCTTTTTACTGAGTCGGTATATTCTTTTTCGTTGCGAACATTTATCAAAGTCACCCTTATTTGGGTCGGAGAATCTTTGAATGGTGTTCTGGGGTAAACAGTCCACAGGTAATCAAGTGATAAATCAAGTTGAAATTGTTGAACTAATTTCGATGCTCTCCTAGCAAGGTTTGTCTCAAGCATTACACCGTCAGCAGTTATTAGTTGTCCTTGATAAATAAGCTCACTACTTGGTACATACTTCCCCCAGAGCCGACCAATTGCACGAGATTCTAGTGGCTCTGTCGGCCTTATCTGTTGATTATTAACTAATAACTGCTGTGTATCGTTCGTAATTGTCATGCGGACAAAGTTAAAATGTGTAATTTTTTGAATTGCTTTTATGATTGTAAACTGCGACTCCCATTAAGATATTCTTCTTTGAATCTACTCCAAAAGCCTTAAGTATCTTTAATGGGAGCTTGTACCCAAAGATGAACAAATGCCGGGAGCATCCATGCTCTCCATAAATTGAACATGAATGCAAGAGACACATCTATTAACTTGCGCCAGCTTCAGCCGCCGCTACATCTGCTTTGGCCTCCTTCGCCTTCTTTTCAAAAAGCTGAATTCCTGCGTCAACGATCTCAAACCCGTTTTCTGTTCGTTGACCCAATTTCCCCGATACAGCCCCAGCCCAGTCTGCAAATTCCGAGGCGCTAGTTTCAGCCTTCCGCCAACTTTTTGCATTAACTTGAGCGGTGAAGACTATACCGTTCTGGTCAGTGAACTCGATTGCAACTTTCTTATTCTCGGCTGGTTTGGCTGTTGGTAGTTCGCCACTAAATTTTATTGTCACTTCGCTTTTGACTGACATCGCTTACCCCTGGCTCATTAAAAATTCAAATTTTTCGCTCTTGATATTATGAGACATTCAGGTTGACCACCGCACCTAAAGGGGCGCGGTAGGGAGTTAATCTTCAAGATCATAAAGTTTAAGTCGAGCATTCCCCTTGAAAGAGAACTAAGACCCATCAGTGAGAGGTTAGAATGATTGCACTTTTGTCAAGAGGGTGCGGGAAAAGGCGATAAATCCAGCTTTGAGACAGGCTTTCGTATGGCTTTGACAACTCCTAAATCTTGATTTTCTTTTGCAGCAAAGTACTTAATCGGGTCATCAGCGTTACCTTTGTCGTAGGCAACACTAAAATGGTACAAACCCCGAAAAATCATCTCCAAAGAAATGCGGTCAAATGGTAGAGATAATTCGTCAGCAACCGCATCTCCCAAGTCAACCAAAACAGCATAAAACAGCCAAGTAGCCCAGACTTGTAACTTCACACCATTAATAGAACCAGTCCATAAATAAGATAGCCCCAGCAGGCGTTTGACTGTGTAAAAAGCTTCTTCAACTCTCCATCTTCGGCGATATAAATCTGCCACAACGTAAGGAGGTAAGATTTGTGGGTCGAGGACAGAAGTAACATAAGAATATGTGCTTTTACCAACCTTAATTTCTATTAAACGTAAAGTGAGTACTGGTGCGCCACGACGAACAGTGCCAAGTTGAATCAATCGGTCTTTAACTGAATGGTCATAGCTGAAAATCTTTAAGTACTTAATAGATGCTTTGGCTTTTAAACGAGTAATAAAATGAACTTCTTGGTTAATAATTTGTTGTAAAAAGTGGAAATGATAAAAACCTCTGTCAAGTAAAATCAGAGTTTTAGGAGGCAGTAAATTTAATAATGCCGCTTCAAAATTAGTGTCCGATGCTGCTGGATTAGTGTGAAACCAAACTTCGACAGGTAAACGAGTAACCAAATCAATAACTGT
>NZ_JACJQM010000078.1:0-25320 GCF_014696655.1 Nostoc sp. FACHB-888
TTGTAACTTACTAGCAGCAATTTATAACTATGAGTTAAATTTAGCAATTCCAAAATGCAAACCCTTGACTATAACATAAAAGTAATTTTGCAAGAGGTCTATAGTTTACCTCGCATAATGCGGGAGATGTCGAGCAAATCTGAGATCAATTGCGTCTGGAGTTTGGCATTACGTTCAATGATTGCTAAAGCTTCTCGTTGACGGGCAGCATCGAGTTTGCCGTTCTGTAATAATCGTGTCCATCCTAAAATTGGATTGAGGGGCGAACGCAACTCATGTGACAGCACTGCCAGAAATTCATCTTTGATCCGATTGGCGTTCTCGGCGGCTTCTCGTGCGGTCTGTTCTCGTTGTAAGAGTTGTTCTCGTTGGGTCTGGGCGCGTCTGAACTCTTCAATGTCTGTGCTAGTGCCAAACCACTGCACAATTTGTCCTTGTTGATCACGAATGGGGATCGCTCGGGAGAGAAACCAACGATAGATATTATCAGAGGAGTGTTTCAAGCGAAATTCAGCTTGATAGGGTATCCCTGTGACCAGCGCAGTATTCCATAGTTGACTTGCTATCTCAAAGTCATCCGGGTGAATGACTCCAGTCGCATAATGAATATCTTGAGTCTGCTCCAATGTCAACCCAGTGTAAGTTGTCCATTGCTGATTCACGTATTGCGTCTTGCCTTGAGTATCGGTAATCCAAACCTGTTGCGGCATTGCGTCCGCCAGTTGGCGAAATTGCGCTTCTCGTTGCAAAATTGTCGCTTCTGCCTGCTTGCGCTGGGTGATGTCGGCATTTACACCAACAAATCGCAACAGTGAACCGTCGGCGGCAAATTCAAACTGTCCGTTGACTTCGATCCAGCGTATTGTCCCGTCTCGGCGACAAATACGGTAACTTGTTTGGCGCAAACTGCCCGTTTGCATTGCTTGGGTAAATTTGGCTCCAAAGGCTTGAGCATCGTCTGGATGCAGGTAGCTGTTAAAAAACTCTTGCGCCGAGACTGAACCATCGGCGGGCGTGAGTCCGAACATTTCGTACAGTCGATCATTCTCCCAGATTGTGACATCCTCTGGTACTCTCCACTCGAATATTCCCAACTGTGCTGCTTCGGTCGCAATCACCAGGCGTTGTTCACGCTCACGCAAGGCTTGTTCTGCCTGCTTGCGATCGTGGATATCGACTGATGCGCCGAACCAACGAACAATCTCGCCCGTTTGTGGATCTCGGTAAGGCTCGGCGCGGACAAGAAACCAGCGATAGGCTCCCTGTGCCGAGCGAATCCGGTGTTCGACTGCGAAAATGCTGCCAGTACGTCGCGCTTCGTTAAACGCTGCCATTGTGCGCTCGCCATCTTCCGGGTGAACGAAGTTAGCCGCCACCTGAGCAGCCGTTGTCGGTTCGTAACTGACTCCGGTGTAGTTGCTCCATTGCTTGTTAAAGAACTCAACCCTCCCTTGGGCATCTGTAATCCAAACAATTTGCGGTACAGCATCTGCCATTAGTCGGAAGCGTTGTTCACTCTCGCGCAAGGCGACTTCAGCTAGTTTGCGCTCCGTAATGTCGTAAGATACTGCCAGGACAGCTTCTACCTCACCCTGAGCATCAAACAAAGGAAGGCCATGAGAGGCATAGTCGCGCTCGTGGCTGTGATGCTCTAAGCTATAAGGTTCGCCATTGAGGGCTTGCCGGAAGTAGGATTCGTAACTGGTTGCTAGTTCAGGGTCGAGGGCTTCCCAAATGGTTTTGTCAACCAAGTCTTCGGGAGTCATGCCTGCCTGCTCAAGTGCTTTGCCTGCTGCCAACTGATAGCGCAACTCGCGATCCACAATAAAAACCGCTCCATTGGGCAAATTAGCCGTAACTGCTCTCAGGCGAGCTTCGCTCCTTTGCAAGGCGAGTTGGGCTAGTTTGCGATCACTAATGTCAGCAGCTATGCCCGACATCCGTACAGCACGGCGCGGTTGGGTCTCAAAGAACGTCTGCCCGGTAATTGCCAGCCATCGCACCGCTCCATCTGAATGCACCACGCGAATTTCCTGACGAAGTGCGCCGTCACCAGTAGGGTCAATGGCGCGGGCGAGCGCTTCGGCGTAACCTGTGCCATCGTCCGGGTGAACAAAGTTAGCGAGTGCTTCCCTGAGCGTGAGTGTGCTGTCGGTAGGTAGCCCAAAAAGCACCAGCATCCGGGCATCTAATTCAGCGCGCTCGTCTTGGATGTGCCACACAAATGTCCCCATCTGTGCTGCATCTAGAGCCAGCTGCAACCGCGCCTCGCTCTGCCGCAGATTCTCTTCAACTCGTTGGCGTTGTTGCCGTTCGATTGGTAACTGTTCATTCTCACGGCTCACCACTTCGTATGCCACAGCAAGGCTCTTGTGTTCTTCCTTCAACTGCCCCAGTTCGGCTATTTCTAACAATACCCGTTGGTTCAAAGCATTGTCCTCAACTTCTGGATCGTTGAGCAAATAATTGGCAAGCACTTCATGGGTTGCCAGCAAGTGATTGATGTCTTCCTCGAAGCGCAACTCTCGGTGGAGCTGCGTCCAGTGATGAGCCATGCGGACAAACGCGAGGAACACGTTGAGAATCTCCAGCCTCGTACCAAATACCGGTTGCAGGGCAACGAGCGCTCTAGATGCATCGGAGGTCTGCAAAAATACATGGGTGGCGCAGGCTATTATTGCCGATTCTTCTGGAGAGTCGGGATTTGGACATTCAAAGCCCGATGAATCGTAAGCAGCACACAAGGCGATCGCCCTTTCGAGTTCTTCACCGCGTGGTAGCGAACGTTGTAGCAGTGGTAGTACTTGTTCAACCGTTTGTGGTAGACAATGGCGATCGCCCGCCGGATATCCCAACCCAACCAAAAACCCAATGTGTCGGGCGATGCAGTAGCGTACCTCACAAAAGCGTGAAAGATAGACAAACAACCGCTCCTTAAATAAAGAAGGCAGCGGACTATCGAGGTAGGCAAACTTGGCAAATCCCCAGAGATTCATCGTGATTTCTGGAGTGTTGCTGGCAAGCCGGAAGAAGTTTGGCACAACCCCAAAGCGTTGCTCAATCTCTTTATGTGAAGGCATCTCTACCATGACGATAGCTCTTGTTGTCCATTAAAGAATTATTTGTCAATTTTAAGGAATTAATGCCTTGCTGTGTCAGAGGCTAAAAAGCTTATACATTAAGCAAGTTACGCTTTTTACTGCTCTAATAATATTCGCATAAATGAATCTTTTTGTCCCCCCGTAAGGTACATTTGTCACTGTAAGGATAAAATGGTTCTTGGCAACTTTTGGTGATCAATAGTGGGCTGGTTTAGGCAGAAGGCAGAGGGCAGAGGGCAGAAGGAAGAAAGAAAGAAAGAAAGAAAGGAATAAGTAGTAAGTTCAAGCTTTAAGTTTGTTTAAACTTGCAACTAATATACTTTGCATTTCCTCAACTTCATTCAATATGGGAGTGAAAAGGTCTTTATCAGCTAAATCTACTTCTTTGGCAATGATTAATTGCGTATCAAGTTCTCTCAAAGAACCTAACGCAATATGTAAAAACTGTATATATTCTGGTTTGGAACGCCTACCATAGCCTTCTGCTATATTAGACGCTACAGACACAGATGAACGACGTATTTGACTAGTTAAACCGTACAGTTCTGACTGAGGAAATAGGCGTGTAAATTTATAACAATTGATAGCAAGTTGAACTGCCCTTTGCCAGATAAACTGATTTCTATAACTCATAAGTTAAGTTTGAAGTTAATCACAAAAAGTTGGAAGCTTTAAACTTTAGACTTCAGGTAGCTAACAAAAATCGTCGTTCCAGTAAGTCTATCTTGGCCCGACCATACATCTGCCGCTTTAACATTTTCAGTCGATTAATATGTCCTTCAACGGGGCCATTGCTGACTGACATAGTTACACCTGCTTTGACAGCATCGTAGTCAGACTCTAAACTAACAGCAAAGGAGCGCAACAAAGAAACAGAGCTGTTTTTAGCTTTGTTTAACCAAGCATCGAGCTGCTCGCTCAGACGTTGACGCACAAGAGATGCAAACTGTTGGGCTAGCTCAATGACTGACTTAAAATCCGAATGGGCTGTTTTTAGTTGAGCGATTACTTCATGCTCATTAGGCTGTGTTAATTCTGGTCGCCGCAAGACTAAAGCTGTGACGCGATTAGGGGTGAGAGGACGATGGGAAGAAGAGCTTACCTTGGGGGAAGCGTTTTTTCTTGAACCTTGTCGTGGTTCAGATCCGGGCAAGGTTTTGAGATAACGAATGAAGCGATTGACCGTGCCATAACTACCGATATAGCCGCAGGCGCGAATTTCCTCAAACAGTTTTTGGGTGTTGTGGTTCCCGCTATTCCAGCGACTTAGGAGGTAATCATGATATGGGTTGAGAAGACTGAGACCTTGGTCGCTACGTTGGCGACGTTCGGTAAAAGTTGAGCAACGCTTGTAATTATAGACGGTATTTCTAGCCACTCCCAGTTCTTTAGCGATTGCTTGCACTGATAAGCCAATAGACCGTAAGCTCCAAACTTGCTCATGGATGTCCCTCCGTCTGGTCTGTGCCTTGGTGGATTGGACTTTTCTTTTTAAAGATGTGTTTTGGGGAAACCTTGGCACAACTGGGTAGGGATTAGCCTCCGCAATCAGGGGGTTGTGTGCTGTTTCCACCTCTTTTAGCACTTTAGTATCAGTACTAAAGACTTGTTTTTCCACTTCTTTAAGTGCTTTAGCGTGAGTACCAAAGACTTGCTCAAGCGTTTGAAATAAGTTTTGCAATAGATGAAAACGGTCTGCAACTTGAATGGCTTCTGGTGCGCCTTGACGAATACCACTTTCATAAGTTTTTGACCGATCTCGTGAAACGACTTTGACACCAGGGTGAGCTTTTAACCATTCTGCCAAGGTTTCAGCCTTAGCATCTTTTAGTAGCGCAATTGGTCGTCTGCGCTCCAGGTCAATTAGTGCTGTGCCGTAAGTTTTACATTTACGAAAACAGAAATCATCTACCCCAAGAGTATGTGGCGTTACGATTGGTGGTAGTGGGATGGAGCGGACTAAATTTAATAGTGTGTTGCGAGAAACTTTTATCCCCAATTGCTCCGAGAGTCTTACTCCTGCTGCACCACCATTAGCTAAAGCAATCGCACTTAGTCGTTGAGCTAAACGTAGAGTTCTTCTAGCCCAAGGTGCGGTTACATTGATCAGCCTTTCTGTAAAAATGCGTCGTTTACATAAAGTGTTAATGCAAAAAAACTTCCGCACCCTTAATTGTAAAGTAATGCTGTAATCAGCCCAAGGTAAGTCTGCTAATAAGCGTTCATAGCGGAATGGCACTAAGAAAAGCTGAAATACTTGCCTGGTAAAGGGTTTAGAAAAATAATAGTTTTAAGGTCGGGAATCAGAATAATCTACAACCCTCAGTTTGCGATCGCTGCTTCATTAGCCTACGTTTTTCCAAAGTGATGAAACCCTTGTAAATAATACATTTGCGCTTTTCTTAGTGCCATTCCGTTCATAGCGACTATGAATTTTATGAGTTGGTTGGTTACAAACTGAACAATTAACTACTCTATTGATGGCGGAAACAATCAACTTTATCTGAGTTTTTATCTCGTCAAGTTGGCAATTCTCAAGTTTCAGATTGTTTGAATCTGGTAAGAGGTGAGTTAGCACCGACATAGGGCATGAGTAAGGCTTATCCCTCAAATGTTTGATGGAGTGAAGTTTGAAGTATCTCAATTATATCTTTCTGACTTCCGACTTCTGCCTTCTGCCCTCTGCCTTCTGCCTTCCTCAACCAAGATCACCAAAAGTTGCCAAGAACCGATAAAATGAGCAACTTTGAAAGCATAAGTTGAGCAATTACTGTCACTTAAAGGAAAAGATGGGCGGACTTAAAGGATAAAGTGGCCGGAATTAAAACCTGGAATGCTTATTTCTGCGTTGCCCTACATTCACCATACTTTACAAGGGATAACTTCATTAAGCTTTCCTGTGGAACGCTGCGCGAACGCTAACGCATTCCATTCTTTCAAACACGCTTCTATCATAGGTTTTGTTCTACGGTCACATTATCCTTTAAGTCAGAATTACGTAGCCCAAAGCCTTTATACTACGTCGGAAATTATTTATCGAAAGCTGGTTTTGAAAGCATAACATGAGCCTATGTTCTGTTTTGTAACCTTAAGGTCGGCAAACATATTCATGCCCAGCATTAAAACTTCGCTTAGGTATAGCTGCTATAAAAACCGAAATCGAGCAACAGAGCTACTTTCTGTTTAAGTTCACAGGTTGTCAAACTGGGTGTTATTTGCCATATCGCGGCGATCGCTTGGAAGCACAGTGGAAGTAACACCCAAAATTGTATGTGACTTCAGGTAGAATTTGCCCAAGACAGAAGGTAAAAGTTGTCCGCCTCGTCACTTGACACGATCTGTATCTTGGGATATCATTCAACTATATGGTTGAATCAAATGTAGCCCTTGATAAAATTTTTGCTGCTCTGGCTGATGTGACGCGGCGAGACATTCTGAAGCGGGTATCAACAGCAGAACATACTATCGGCGAATTAGCACAACCCTATGCGATGTCTTTTGCAGCGATCGCAAAGCACATCAGTGTGTTGGAGAAAGCCGGACTGATTACTAAGCGTCGAAGTGGTAAGAAGAAAGTTATTCAGATTCAGCCGAAAACTCTTAAAGTAGCCGCAGCGTATCTGGGCGAGTATGAAAAAATCTGGAGTGCCCGCTTTGATGCTCTGGAAAAACTACTAGAAGATCGATAACTAAAGTAGCAGGAGGGTAGTATGGCACATCTGACAGTAACAGTTCCAGAAAATTCACAAAATATTTTCGGTACTGTCACAATCA
The DNA here is from genome assembly GCF_014696655.1 of Nostoc sp. FACHB-888. NCBI lineage: Bacteria > Bacillati > Cyanobacteriota > Cyanophyceae > Nostocales > Nostocaceae > Nostoc > Nostoc sp. FACHB-888. The sequence goes on from NZ_JACJQM010000078.1 coordinate 6,876, forward strand.
AGGCTCGGTTAGAAAAGGTATTTGAAGCATATACCAAAGAGGAACTGTTTGCCAATTGGTGGTGTCGCGGTAAAGAAATGAAAGTGTATCACTTCGATTGTCAAGACGGCGGCAGTTGGCACATTGCTGAACAATCAGAAGATGGTCACGAGTATGAGTTTACTGGCTGTTTTCATGAAGTCGCTCTAGATAAACGAATCGTGCAGACATTTGAATTCTTGGGGATGCCGGAACGTGGGCATGTCATGCTGGAAAAAGCTGAGTTTGTCGCAATTGACGAACATACAACTGAGATCCGTACCCATAGCACAGCAATGAGCCAGTCAGACCGTGACGGCATGGTTGCTAGCGGCATGGAAAGCGGCTGGCGGCAGTCCGTTGAAGCTTTGGGCAAGCTTTTAGAACCAAACGATTAATTACAACTCGCTCGCAGGCTTGACATTTACCAAAGCGATCGCTGAGGTAAATGTCAAGCCGATTATTTTTATGCTACACTTATAATACACTCACAATACAAAAGTGTGAACACAAAATAAGAATCTGTTATCTTTTATCCGACATAAAATACGATAAAAACTACTTTTCCCAGACACAACACTTTCACCAACATGCTGTCGGTTTGCAGACTAAATGAAATTCGTGCGGACTAAGTGAAATTTCGTTGCAGACTAATTGAAAATCTACTTGTGTAACCCTGATTCTTTCGTAGCCCCAGAGCATCGCTACAATCAAAGTTTTGCTTCAAAGCCTTGTGTGGTAATGAATTGAGACGTTTTATGTCCATTTTGTGGAAAATTTCATTTAGTCTGCGAATTTAGGGGGAATTTTTCACTTAGTCTGCAACAAAATTTCATTTAGTCTGCAACAAAGGTTGCTCAAACCCTTATTCTTGCGTTAAAAAATTTCACTTAGTCTGCAAACCCACAATGCGATCGCTCTGGGTGCATATTGGCAACAAAATAGAAACTATTGCGCTGCCGATAAATTTTGTTTGTCTTTGGTATCGCCTTTGATGCGTAATCCAGCGATACATACTTACATGGTGCTAACTTTTAGTTATAGTTAGCCGTAACTTATTATAGGCATAATGCAACTATAACTTTGACTGAGTGCAAAGATAGTTTACAAAAGTTGCTCAGGCGGTTGCCATAATATTGGTTCAGCGAAGAGGCAGAGGCATTGCCGCCGAAGAATGCATTCGGGAAAACTTTTCTCCCTGAAGCGGTTCCTGTCCCTCACCTGTCCCTCAATTTCTAAGATTCGGATCATGGATAACTGCAACCGCCTCGATGCAGAACCGTCTGGGAATACAAATTGTCTGCTTTAATTACAAAAATCATCTACCCGAATATCCCGCCAGACATTAGAAACCTGCCAGCCAGAGTTGCCCACAGATTGTACTGGAGGATTGTCAAGCAATGGAACATAGTCAGGAACTCTAGGCTCTGAAATCGCTACTGGTTTCTCCTCAACCTCAACTACAGGGGCAGTAGAATTGTCAGTATTAGCTTCAAGAAGAAGTTGGTCTTCAGCCTCCTCGATTAGCTTCATCTGTCTCAGGGTAAGCTTGTCGGATTTTTTGATGATTTTTTTTGTATCTATATCATTAGAAGCTTTCATTGGCTGTTCCCTCGAAGGCATTGGCTTAAAATTTGGATGGGTAAATTTGGGAGAAGTTAGGTATTAATAATTGCACGGAATAAACACTCTACTGCAAAACTATGGAAAATACGAGTCCCAAATTGTAAGAATTTATCTTTTTCAGTACAAATCTGTTTTGGGTAGATGCCCCAGCATAATAGGAGCACAGATGCAAGTATTAAGCGATCGCTTCTTGATCATGACTGTAACTCAAGATTGTTTTGCGCTTTTGACTCCTAATAAGCAGATAATAAAGGGTTAAGAGTTCTCGCTCATTAGGAACAGCGTTGAAAAACTTATCAGGTGATAAAGGCACAATCTTAGTAGTAGATGACGAAGCCAGCATCCGCCGAATTTTACAGACGCGTCTAGAAATGATTGGCTACAGTGTAGTTACAGCTAGTGATGGTGAAGAAGCTTTGTCAGCTTTTCATCTGTTGACCCCTGACTTGATCGTTCTAGATGTAATGATGCCAAAGCTGGATGGCTACGGTGTGTGCCAAGAATTACGGAAACAATCGGATGTGCCAATCATCATGCTCACAGCTTTAGGAGATGTAGCAGACCGAATCACTGGGCTAGAACTTGGTGCTGATGACTACATGACAAAACCTTTCTCCCCCAAAGAACTAGAAGCTCGAATTGCCTGTGTATTAAAACGGCGCTCCCACAAAACCAATATCAATGCTATTCCTAATTCTTTTATAATCCATGTGGGCAATCTCAAAATCGATACAAGTAGGCGGCAAGTTCATAAAAATGAGCAACGCATTCGGTTGACAGGTGTGGAGTTTAGCTTATTAGAGTTGTTAGTTAATCATTCGGGAAAGATTTTTTCAAGGACTGAAATCTTGCAGCAATTGTGGGGTTTTGTACCAGAGATGAATACAGACACCCGTGTGGTAGATGTGCATATCTCTCGATTGCGAACAAAGGTAGAATCTAACCCTAACTTGCCAGAATTTATCTTAACCGCAAGAGGTAGTGGTTATTTTTTCCCACGAATTGTTGAATCAGAACAGGAATAAAGCTCCCGTTGGCTCTGTTGATTTAAACAGTTAATCATTTGTAATTGCTGTGTACGGTCGATAGACCTTAGCTGCAACAACAAGTAGCCACTACTTAAATTTTTAAAGGTCTGTTATGGCGCATGTCAGCTTTCATAAAAATACGAATAATGGACTTGCAATTCAAAATTGTTGGGTTAATGTTGATTTGTCGCTGTGGAGATAACGCTCAAGCATCCGAATACTCACGTCTAGAAAGACTACTGTTGACTGTTTTTTCAAGCAACCTCTTAGACTAAGGCAGATATCGCATTCAGAAACCACCAAATGTCGCAAGTTAAACTTTATACAGTGCTTTGGACCAATGCCAGTATCCTAATGGTATTTTATACTCTTGGGCAGTGCTGGCAGTTTCGGATCGTCAGCCGCACAGGTGGCGTATTTGGAGAGCAAAAGATTTATTACACTGTCGAAGCAGCGTTGACCTTTAATGAAATTCAAAATGCAAAATTCAAAATTATGTTAGGAAAAATAAGAAAACTTTTGGAATTGATTAATTCTGGGTACAAGTCCCCGCTAATCTCTAAAATGTTTGAATTTTGAATTAACAATTTTGAATTCCCCGAAGGGGTTGACGATAGGGCTAGAGTGGATGAGGGATGAACGGTGATGAGCGGTGATCCGAGCCAAGATGAGCATTAGTGGCATTGTCTGCCTGCTAAGTAGTTCCCAATGCTTGGTAATCAAGGAAATTCTTCAAGCTTCACATATACTTCGGTAGGGTGAGAAATTGTGTATGAAATTCCCCATTCTCTGAATCCTAGACTTTGATATAAGTTTGCAGCAGCTTGATTCTCTTTGCAATAACTGGTGGCAATGATTTCTACATCAGGACATAGCTTGAGGCGGCGAATCATCTCTAGCATCGTCGCTCGTCCGTAACCCTGACGTTGGTATTTATAGTCAATCATTAAACGCATGATGAACCCTACGCCTGCGAATAACTCATACATCGTAAAGCCAAGCATTGGCACTGATGGTTGTTCATAACCACACGCCGCAGTATCATAGATCGCTAAAGGGTAAAGATTGGGATCAACATACGCTTGTGCTAACGATTGTGCCGTAGTCGCAACTAAATTTTTTTGATTTTCACTGACCTGAAGACTGAGGCATGAAGTAAGATTATCTTTGTTAATTTGACGCAGGTGGACTTTAACCATAAGTTTATTTGCTTATCATTAAACTACTTTCTATCTAACAGCCAGATGAGCTAAATTTCAACTTAAACTGCCTGCCCAAGGCTTCCTTCATAGCCCTCTACATTCTACGATTGCTCTGTTGGGGTGATGGCGTAGTGCATGAAGGGCAAATGTGTCCCATTGGGACACAAAATCTAGCTGATGTTAGCTAGTTGCTCGTTGGATTAGTTCAATTGCTGCAAGCAAAGGATAATTTTTTCTATCTAGATAGTGGGTTTGTTAACTACTAACAACCCTGTTTTATCGTCTGGAATAATTGCAGATATTTGCTTACACAAATGGCTAAACGGCTGCTTTAGATAGTGTGCCAACTAGAAGCCAGAGAGCGGATTTCTTGAAGTTCTGATGGAGAGAGGCGCTCCAAGTTACGCAGTATTTGAGTCATACGTGGCTGCTCTTTTAACAAGTCGTAATGACGAGCCAGGAAGTCCCAATAAAAAAAGTTGAAAGGACAAGCATTTTCAGTGGTGCGCTCACGAGGGTTGTAAGTACAATTCAAACAATAGTCGCTCATGTTGTTGATGTAGTTAGCAGAAGCAGCATAAGGCTTAGATGCAATCATTCCACCATCAGCAAACTGTCCCATGCCAATGACATTGGTTTGCATCACCCAATCGTAGCCATCAATAAAAGCAGCATGAAACCAGTCTTCAAGTTCTTGGGGGGAGATACCTGCAATCAAAGCAAAGTTGTTCAAGACCATCAACCGTTGAATATGATGAGCATAACCTATTTGTTTAACCTGAGTAAGAATTTGGTGCAGACAATTCATCTGTGTATCGCCAGTCCAATAAAAAGCAGGCAGTGGATGAGTGTGGTTAAACCAGTTACGTTCTGAATAGTCATCATCTAGGTAAACATAAACACCGTGCATATACTCTCGCCAACCAAGTATCTGACGGATAAAGCCTTCAATGCTGTTTAGCTCCCAGTTACTGCTGTTGTCGTAATAAGCAAGTTGTGCTGCTTGAACAACTTCCAAAGGATGAAGCAATCCAATATTGAGATAAGGAGAAAGCATGGCGTGCCACATTGTCTGTTCGCCAGTCACCATCGCGTCCTGGTATGGCCCGAATGAAGACAAACGTGTTTTGATAAAAAACTCAAGTACAAGTAATGCTTGTTGTCGCGTTACTCCCCAACGAAATGGCTCAAGGAGCCAGTAAGAGCGACTGTCATGAAATGCCTCAGATTGCTTAATGAAGTTAATTACATCTTGTGTAATCGAGTCTGGTTCAAACCATAAAGCTTCGGGTAAGGTCAGCTTGCCTTTGGGTGGTTTGCGATTCTGCCTATCAAAGTTCCATCGTCCACCGACAGGTTGATCACCCTCCATGAGAATGTTGAACCTCTGTCGTCCCTGGCGGTAAAAGTCCTCCATGATTAGGCGTTTGCGTCCACCTGCCCAGTCAATGAACTCTTGATCGCTCCAGATAAAACGATTATTTGGTGTAAAAGTGACTTGAATTGTCAAGTTTAGCTTTTGAATTAATGTAGCAAAAGGGCGATCTGTTGGAGTCATCACCCGCAGTTCGGTAATTTGGTATTGTTCAATCCATTGGAGTAAAGGTGTTTTGAAATCTTGGCTTTGAGCGTATGTTACTGGGAAGCCAAGCGATCGCAATTCGGCAGCAAAGTGACGCATGGCTCCCCAGACTAGAACTAGCTTTTGCAAATGGTAAGGAAGTTGCTCTGCATGAGTTAGAGATTCAATAAAAATTATGGGAGTTTGTTGCTTTGGAAGCAAGCAACTTTGCAGTGCTGACTGCCCAGCCCAAAGTTGATCTCCAAGAACCCAAACGCCAATAGTCATGCCCTTGCTTCCTCTCAATCCGTGCGTTGGCAACGTGATGACAAAATGCTACTCAATCAAGTGTAACTTTATTGCTACAAAAACTTTCTCAATAAAAAAGCTGATGAAAGCTCAAAAGCGCTAGTGCTAATGTACTATTGTGGTGAGAAATTTATCAAATATATCGAATCACAAATTAAAGAGAGAATAGTCGTTCTCGCCGCTTGGTAGAAATGGTAATACTTCAACAACAATGCAGACGAGGAAGATAGTTCACGTAGACATGGATGCCTTCTACGCATCGGTAGAGCAGAGGGACAACCCTAGCTACCGAGGTAAACCGTTAGTAGTCGGTGGCAGTCCGAATCAGCGAGGCGTAGTTGCAGCAGCCAGTTATGAAGCTCGTAAGTTTGGTATTCATTCAGCGATGCCTTCAATAACTGCGTTCGCTAAATGTCCTGGGCTTATCTTTGTCAGACCCAGATTCGACGTTTACCGAGAGATTTCCGCAGCAATCCACGCCATATTCAAACGCTATACTGACTTGGTGGAAGGAGTTGCGCTAGATGAAGCATACCTTGATGTTACTGAGAATAAGCAAAATATCACGTATGCTTCTACTATCGCAAGACATATCAAAACTGCAATTTTCCAGGAAACTCAGTTGACGGCAACCGCAGGTGTGTCGATTAACAAGTTTCTTGCAAAAATGGCATCAGGCCAAAATAAGCCGAATGGATTGACAGTAATTTTACCAGAGCAAGCGATGTCTACGACAAGCCGCAAGCGTCTACGCTTTTGTAGAGCAACTGCCGATTGAAAAGTTTCACGGGATTGGTGAGGTAACGGCGGCGAAGATGCATTCACTGGGGATTCATAGTGGTGCAGATTTGAAAGAGCGTTCGTCTCTGACGTTGCCGCAGGCATCGCTGACTGAGTTAACACACCACTTTGGTAAAGCAGGTCATTATTACTATAGGATTGCCAGGGCAGAAGATGACCGCCCAGTTGAGGCGAATCGGGTTCGTAAGTCGATTGGTGCAGAAACCTCGTTTGCACAAGACTTAAGCAATATCAGCCAGATGTTGCAAGAACTCGAACAGATTGCCCAAATTGTCGAGCAACGGTTAGAGCAGCACGAAACGCGAGGACGCACATTAACTCTAAAAGTCAAGTTTTCTGATTATCATCAGATAACCCGCAGTAAAACAATGCTTGCTTCCATCAGTGAACTCTCTACGATTTTTGAGATAGCCAAAGCGCTGTTTGAGTCGATTGATCTGGAAAACCGCAGCATTAGGTTACTGGGCATTTCCTTGTCTAATTTGGATAACGCCAAACAAACCCAAGTGATTCAATTGCCACTATTTCAGAATTGGAACATCATATTTTAGGGTAGGTGTAGTCTGTTCAGACGCTGACAACTCGGTTATGGAGAGAGAGCGAATCAACTCCCGAATCACATCAGTTGCAGGTCTACCTGTCATTGCACAATATCGTTCAAGTTTTTCGCTTTCAACTGATGCGAGATTTATTGTGATTCGTTTGATAGCCCATTTTTTGTTCATGACTTGCCCTAATAATTAAATTTAATGAATTATCTAGACTTGAAATGCCTTGTGCAATACTTAACAAATATATAGATGTTAACCACAGCATACTTGCCGTAAAACTATTTTTAGCACATCCCTCCCCAGAGTATTTACTTGTAGCCCAAAACTTCACTGATAAATTATCTATGTGAAATTTAAAACATTTAAAACGAGCTTGTATTTTTTGTAAATATTGTTAAGCAAAGCGCAATTGGAGTGAGCCTTGCAAGAGGCGTATAATCAGCAAGTATTACCACTTGAATTTAGGAAACCTTATCTTCATACAATTGCATCTAATATTCATTTGCTCTTTACCCAAAGGTGAATTTGACTAACTACTCTGGATGTAGACTTTCATTCAAGCACTATATTTAACTCTATAACTTAACGAAACCTTAGCAAGCTAGAAAATTTTCTAGCTTGCTTAAGGTTTAATAATTTTGGTTCTTCAGTAGCTGCTATGCCAAATTATTAGTTAGCTATCAAAACTAGGCTCGACAATAAAGCTCAAAAGCCCTAATCAGTGCTAAACCCCATAAATAACTAGTAAATAATGTTCATTTTTCCTACATAGTAAGGGTTTCATGGCTTTTTTGAAGGTAATTTAGCATGACATATTAATTTTTATTCAGTCAGAGCTTAATTACTCACAGAAATCATCAACCCTCAACTCTCGCCACACATCAGACGGTTGCCACCCAGAGTTGCCAATAGAGCGTAAGGGGCGATAGAGCCAGCTTGATTTGGTGTTGATACAACTCGAACGCTGTAGCCCCTTCAATCAACCCTTCAGAGGATAGTTACTTAAAACTGACCATTTTTCTCCTCTGCTATACAAAGGTGAAAATGAGTAAGAATTTGATTGTCTCTTGGGTAGCGATCGCTGGCGTTGAACAATCCTAAAGGCAACGCACGAATATGATCTATGCTGTCAAGGGATATCAGGAGATAGCCGCAGTGATGAGAGTAGGTTTTGGAGTGATTGCCCTTATGCAGTGCTTCATGTGATCGCTGTAGGCAAGATTTCCAGTGCTTATACAGAGGTATAAATGTTTACTAAGGTATAACTGAATGTTGGTAAAAGATGATTATAGTAAATTTATATACTCTTTATAGTAAATTTATATACTCTATTGATGTGAAGAAATTGGTAGCATTTTGTTGCAATTTAGTTCGACTGAAAGTTAAGCCCAGATGCGATTAAGGTGCTGGCTAATTTGCTATTTAAGGGTTTGGAGAAAAAATATCCTTGTGCATATTTGCATTTGTAAATTGCAAGCTGTGCGAGTTGCTCAACAGTTTCTACACCCTCTGCAACCACATCTAAATTAAGACTGTCTGCCAGAGTAATGATTGCTTGAACAATTTCCAAGTTTTCTCCATTAACACCAATGTTCATTACAAAAGAACGATCAATCTTTAAGGCATTAGTGGGGAAACGGTGTAGGTAACTTAAAGATGAATAGCCTGTGCCAAAATCATCTAAGTGTAACTGGACATTCATCTGTTGCAAGTGTAAGAGCATAGCAGTAGCAGATTCGGTATTTTCCATAATTGCGCTTTCAGTAATCTCCAGTTTCAAACTTCTGCCTTCAACTCCAGTCTCTTGCAAGATTTGGCGAATTTGTTCAATTAGATCAGGTTGTGAAAACTGTTTAGTGGAAATGTTGACACTGATTGTCAAGGGTGGGCTAGTAGGAAATTGCTCCTGCCAAGCACGCAGTTGACGGCAAGCTTCACGCATTACCCAGTAACCGATAGGGACAATCAGCCCAGTTTCTTCAGCTATGGGAATAAACTTGTCTGGAGAAACAAATCCCTGTTGCGGGTGCTGCCAACGTACTAGAGCCTCGAAGCCAATTACTTTGTAAGTTTCTAATAAAATAATCGGTTGATAATGAATTATAAATTCTTGGTGTTCAATTGCATGTCGTAAATCCATCTCTAACTGCATTAGCTCTATAGCTTGGGCGTACATGGTTGAGTCAAATAGCTCGTAGCGTGCTTTCCCCAATGCCTTAGCACGATACATAGCAATATCAGCATCACGTAGGATTTCTTCAGGCAAATTGTAACTACTTTTACTAAGGGCTACACCAATGCTGACGTTAGTAAATACGTCGCGTCCATTGAGGTTAAAGACGGATGTGATAACTGCATTTATTCTTTCAACTACGAACGTTATGTCATTCAAGTTTTTAAAATCATTAAGCAGGATTGTGAATTCGTCTCCTCCAATACGAGCAACTGTGTCTTGAGAACGTAAGCAGGTTTCTAGTCTTCGTGCGATTGCACTTAGTAATTGGTCGCCAATTGTGTGACCGAGACTATCGTTGACAACTTTAAAGCGATTTACATCAAGGAAAAAAACAGCGAACTTATAATCTGTACGTCGTTTTGTCAGCGCAATAGCACGCTCCAAGCGTTCGATAAATAAAGCACGGTTAGGCAGTCCGGTTAGAGAATCATGAAAGGCATCATGGATTAATTGTGCCTGTGCAAGTTTGAGAGCAGTAATATTACGAGCAATACTCATAACAAATTCTACTGAACCATCGGCAGCAAACTCAGGCAGCAAGCGAGCATGGTAATATTCTATACCTGAGTTTGTGGGAAACCTGCATTCAAACTCGTTCTCTTGCTTAGTTTGAATAACAGACTGAATTTTATATTCCCATATTCGAGAAAATTCTTCTGGTAAACTCAACTGTCTATTAGCTTTACCGATAAAAGTTTGGGGTAAGATGTTTGTAAGCTTTTGAAAAGCTGGATTAACATAAACGTAGCGTAATTGAGTATTAAACCTAGCAATAATGTCAGGTGCATTCTCAACTAGTGCCTTAAATTCCTTCTCTCGAAGTGATAATGCGTTGAGAGTGTGTTCATGCTGATAAATTTCAGTTTGCAATTGTTGGTTAGTTTTTATAAGTTCATCTGTGCGTTGCCTAACTGTGGTTTCTAAATGTTCACTAGCCTGCTGGAGAGAATTCTCGATCCGCTTGCGTTTGACCAATTCTTGGTTAGTGAACACTGTTGCTAAACCAACTAAAAGAGAAGCTATAATGCTGGCAAAAATAGTAAATGCATTTGTGTTAGCAGCACTGATATTCATTTCTATTGTTCGCTGTTTCAACAAATGATTTTCTTCGCTTTCGATATCTTTAGCAAGCATTTGAATATCTTGCAAAAGCTTCTGACTTTCCTTACTCTCGAATCTCTGTAGCGCCAAGGGTAAATTCTTATTTGTTGCAAAATTCACCGTTATTTTAAGCGAATCCAGTTTTTTAGCAATTAAAGATTCAAAGATAGAAAGACGTCGCTGTTGATTAGGGTTATCTCTTGTCAATTGACGTAAAACTTGAAGTGTTTTGGGAATCTTGTCAGTTGCAATATCATACGGTTGGAGATATTGCTCTTTACCTGTAATCAGATAACCTCTTTGTCCAATCTCTGCATTATTAATTTCTAAAATTACTTCTTTTGTATTTTTAATGACTGTGTATGTGTGTGTTACCCATCGAGTATTTTTTTGATATTCCAGCAGATTTCGAGAGGAGATTATACCAATGCCAGTCATAATTCCTACTACTATTACAAAACTGGCTGTATTTCTTTTGTAAGTAGTTAAGTTCATTTTTTCCTTTGAATCTAATCAACTGGCAATTAAGATATATAAGTCCTGTATTTATACTTAACAGTTTAAAATCAATTTTCCGTCCGAAAATGTACTGAAGAATATGAAAATATAGATTATTGTCCCTCAACCTATATCGAAAATATACGGTTAAGTTAATTGGGTATTATTAATTGCGAAAGCGTTGCGGGGCGTTAGCAAGAGTGCGAATTGCGAATTGGAAATGATACTGCCAATTGTTCGCTCAGACATTACTCTGCAACTACAACTAGATCCCGTCCAGTAGCTTTAGCTTGGTAAAGTGCAGCATCAGCGGCTCTGATTAGAGTTTCAGTAGTATTACCATGTCGAGGAAAGCTGGCAACTCCTAATGAAAGGGAAACAGCGCCAAGTGTTTGACGGCGATGTTGTAGATTGAGATGTTTGGCTCCAATTCGTATTTGCTCTGCTCTGAGTTGAGTGATTTGCAATGAAGCCTCTGGAAGAAGTAGCATGAATTCCTCCCCGCCATAACGACAAGCAATGTCAGAGCCGCGAATCATGTTCTTGAACAATTGCCCCAACTCTCGCAATACAATATCTCCGGCTTCATGCCCGAATGTATCATTAAATCGCTTAAAGTGGTCTACATCTAACATAATCAAACCAAACGCTTGTCCCTTACGCTCTGCTCTTTTGACTTCTCTTTCTAAGGACTCTTCCATGTAGCGTCGATTAAATAAACTAGTTAAAGGGTCACGGATACTTTGGTTTTTAAGAGTTTCTCGCAGTTTGAGATTTGCCAGTGCAATCGCAATGTGTTCAGCAACAGTATTGGCTAGAAGTTGTTTGGTTGAAGTCAGTTGTTCAGTCTCAAAAGCGATCAGATGCAGAATGCCTAAAGCCTCACCTTGTGCCATCATCGGAACACAGAGGGTTTGCCCTTTCAAAGGTGGGTGAAGATGCTGGCAGTGTAAGTGACTTTGAGCATCCTTCAAAAAGTAGGGTCGTCCGCGTCTTAATGCCCAACACTCGGTTGGTGTAAATAGATTGAAGTAGGCGTAGTCATCTCCCCATGTGGCTACGGGTTCTACTAATGTTTTTGATTCACTTATAAGAAACACACCACCGCTAGTATTGGGGAATAAGGGACTTACCAGTTCTGACAAAGCTGTGTATGCCTCATCTTGGGTAAAACAGGCTTGCAAGACATTGCTAAATTCAGCTAATTGAGAAATTTCATTATTGCGTTCTTCGAGTTCACCCACCCAAAGTTTGAGCTTTTTTTCACTGTTAACAAGGTCAGCTTCAACCTGCTTTTGCCGTTTAATATGACGATTAATTGCAGTTCCAGCTAAAGGGATTAAGCCAAATGATAAAATTCCACCAGAACCGACAACAAGCATGGTGAAGTTGGCAGTAAACTTAACCTTGGTAGAGCGGATTTGGAGTAAACGATTCTCTTCAGCAATCATAGCATTGATAATTTGTCCGATATCGTCGTTTGCGGTTCGACCAACATCTTTCTCAATGAATTGCTGTGCTAATTCAAATCCTTTGAGCCGCCGAAGATTAAGCGTTTGTTGCAACAGCGTTAATCGCTTTTTTAGTAATGGCTCTAAAGCTTGAATGTGTTGCTGTTGAACAGGGTTGTCGCCTGTTAACTCACGAATAGTGTTGACTTGTTTATTCAGGGTACTGGCATTTAGGTAGTAAGCATCCAAGTATTGCTGGTTATCTGTAATCAGAAAACCTCGTTGCTGGGACTCTGCACTTAATAGTTGAGACTGCAAAGCCTGCAACTCTTTAAGAACTTCATGAGTATGTTCAACCCAAGCTGCGGTACTAATTAACTCTTTTGTCAGCAATTCTCATTTTGAAATAAATAGAGTATTAACCCCCATTTTGAAATTCAAAATATAGTACAAAAAAACTAGTTTTCCGGGAGAGGCGATGCTTGTGGCGAGTGAAGCGATCGCTAAAAAAACAATTTGACCGATTGATTAAGTATAAATACTGAGTTCATTAACGGGAATTGGCTGACAACGAAAAGGGGAAATCCAGTCTATCATTCGGTTTTTAGAATAGGGAATTCAAGGAAAATAAAAATGTATAATTGTTGTCAAATGATGTAAAATCGGTGAGTTAAAAATCCGACAGTGCGTCAAATTACTCAAACATGGATCATTTGGCAGGGTCCCTAGAAATTCCTGAATTAATACAATTTTTACGGTCATCATTACATGACTTACCTGATGAAAGGAAACCTGGAAATAATACGAAATATCAGGTAGAAGACGCAGTGATGGCAGCATTTTCCGTCTTTTTTACGCAGTCAGCGTCTTTTTTAGACCATCAACGATTAATGAAAAGCAATAAGGGAAAAGATAATGCAGAAAGTTTATTTTCAATTGAGAAAATCCCCTGTGATAATCAAATAAGAAATTTGTTAGACCCGGTGCCAGCAGCTACTATCTTTATGGGTTTTCAAGAAGTCTATGAATGGTTAGAAAAAAAAGGAGTTTTGTCAAAGTTTCTCTATTTAGATGGAGAAATTTTAGTGGCATTAGATGGCACAGAATATTTTTCATCTAAGAAAATTAATTGTCCTCATTGTAATTGTCGTAATCATCGAAATGGAACTACAACTTATTTTCATGGCTGTGTCACACCTATTATAGTTTCTCCTAATCAAAAACAAGTAATTAATCTCTCACCAGAATTTATTAAAAAACAAGATGGACATCAAAAACAAGACTGTGAAAATGCGGCTGTTAAAAGATGGTTAAATAAAAATCATCAAAATAAGTATGGTTATCCTGTAACCATTTTAGGAGACGACTTATATTCTCACGAACCAGTTTGTAAATTAGCACTAAAACAAGGTTATAATTTTATTTTTGTTTGTCTGGAAACGTCACACAAGACTTTATATGATTGGCTAAAATTCTTAGAAAAAAGTGGAGAAATTACAACCATTGAAAAGAAACAATGGGATGGGCGAAAAAATCTAATTTATCGCTATCGTTATGCTTCGAGAGTTCCCTTAAAAGATGAAGACTCAAGTCTTGAAGTTAATTGGTGCGAAGTGACTGTTATTAATGAAAAAACACAGAAAATTATCTATCAAAATAATTGGGTAACTAATCATAAAATCACTGAAAATAATGTTGAAGCAATTGTCAAAGCTGGGCGCAGCAGATGGAAAGTTGAAAATGAGGGGAATAACGTTCTTAAAAATCACGGTTATAATTTAGAGCATAACTTTGGTCATGGTGAAAATCATTTATGCGAGTTCTTATTGTCTTTAAATTTGCTAGCGTTTTTATTTCATACTGTTTTAGATTTAGTTAATTATGTTTATCAAAAAGTTCGTGAAATATTAGTAACTCGAACTACTTTTTTTAAGGATATTCGTACCTTATTAAAATATTTATGGTTTGAAGATTGGTCACATTTATTCTCATTCATCCTCACAGAACATGATCCATTAAAAAGAGTAAATTCTAGTTGATAAATGCCAATATCTTAAAAGAGAAGGAGAAAGTTATTTATTAAAAAACTAAAAAGTTGTTGAGAATTTCATCTGGATTTATCAGTTGAAATCAATTTTTTATAGACAGATTTCTTCAAACCTGTTTATCTCCAACGTTGGATGATAATTATCTGTCAAAAAATGATGCTTCGACACAAGTTCTCTATTTAAATAACAGAATTTTCTCTGATTTTTTTTCAAAATGAGAATTGCTGTGTTTTTGCAAACCGGGGAAGGTATAAGCTGCGCCTAACTGTGTGCCACTAAAAGCCTGCCCATCTTTCTCATAAGAAATGCCTTTAGACTTCCCATTCCTAGTAAATCCTGTTCTCACACTAATGCCAGCTTGCTGTAACCGCATGATCAGGGTTGGCATTTGGGGATTATCAACTCCGGCTCTATCAATTGTCTGCTGAAGTTCCTCTTTGATGATGCGTTGTGGAGGAGAGTCACGTTGTCCCTGTGAAAATTCTTCTTGTTCTCGTCTAATGCGCCTAATTTGCCCTGTGCTGGGTGTGCGATTCAGTTTCTCTCTACTGCCCTGGACTTGTACTAGGTCATAATCAATTTCAACTTGTCGCAGGACTTTCTCAGAGCGTACATAATCCCAGGAATCATGCACTACTAGCCCAGTATCCATCCTGATTCTGCTGGCTGCAATGTGGATGTGGTCGTCGTCGGTGTTGTTGTGGCGGAAGATGACAAACTGATTAGCATCAAAACCCATTTCCTTCATGTAGCGATCGCCGATTTCGCTCCACTTCTCATCATCTAATTTATCACCCTTAGCTGCTGACAGTGAGACATGATAAACAACTCGGTCTGCATCAGAATTCAGCTGTCGAGATAGCTTAAACTCTCGCGCCAATTCACGGGCATTTCTACCGCTCATATTGCCGCCGATTAGTTTAGCATCTTCACGGGATTCTAAATAATCCAACAGCTTGCGAAAACCTCTACGTTTAGTCTGCTTCCCAATCATCCTCTGACTCTTCCGAATCTTCCAAATCAACATCATCCAAGGCAATGTCTCGTCTGCACTGATGCAGCAGTTCTAAAAGCTCTCTTAGTAGTTGTGGATCAGCAGGTAAAGTTCGCCCAATTTTTAACGCTGTGTTGGTTGCCTTGACAAGCTGGTTTAGGTTGTTGCCGATTTGTCCTAATTCCCAATATGTTTGCAAGCTAATTTTACTCAGTCGTTTTGGTAATGGACGCATCAAAGCATTACGTCTCATCAGTTCACTCGCTGACATTCCCGCGTCAAGTGATTTTATTCGCAGCAGATCCAATTCGATATCACTTAATCTCACTGGAAAAATATGCTTTCGGACTAGAGCTTTAGACTGCTTGCGGTTCGCCATAATTCGAGGAGATTGAGGGACATTGCGAGGGGGGTTTTTCAAGGGGGGCTTCCCCACTTGAACCAGTCTGCCGTTCGAGCGCAGCGAGACAAAGCGTAAGCTTTGAGGCATGGCTGGCTTCTAGCCCTAACACTGGGGTAAATGAGGTGTCAAGTGCTACGTGTGTACGGAGGCACAACGAGAGGCTGACTCAATCCTACAATGCGGAGAGGAATATAAGAACGGCGTAGCCGTAATTGGCAAGAATCAAGCACTAGATAAATTCTAGATTTGGCGTAGCTGTAATATTAAAGTTTTAGATGAGGCGTAGCCACTACAATAAGAACTGATTAGGCGTAGCCGTATTAATCAAATTTTTTGATATCAGTTGAATGGGAATAACAGCGTAGCTGCCACAAGAAAATCTACTTTGGCGTAGCCAATACAGTAATAACTGATTCGGCGTAGCCGCTTTGATTAAAATCTCAGATTCGGCCTAGCCGTAATAGTCATTTTTTTTAGGATTCTGAAAACAGATTGGTACAGACGTTTTCAGATAACCGATAATTAGTAGTTAATCAATCACTACATGAAATAACAATGGCTGAACATCAGAAATCAGAGGTGATCACTAAGAGCAAGATTGATAAGGCCATCTCACTGCTGAAGGAACAGAAGCCGAAAGAGCGAGAAGATGTATCGGACAGAGAGGCCATCAGGAAAATGAGACGGTACATTGAGAAGCTGACCTCTAATAAGTACGGCTACACTTATGATGAAGTTTCAGAAATGCTGAAGGGTCTGGGTATTAATTTGGCTGGCAGCAGAATCAAATATTTAATCGGTGAGTTGAAGAAAAGCAGCCGTCGCCGTCATCAGGCATCTGATAACGGCGATAGTAGTATGTCAGTTCAGGGGGCTACTGAAAATCAGCAAGAAGAAAAAGCCAGCAGCGAAGCTGAAGAATCACTAGTCAAGAAGACTTCGGGCAAGAGCAAAAAACAACAGCCAGCAGCACAGGAGCAAGAGGACGAATCAGAACCTAGTTGTAGCGAACTGCAAACATAAACGCTTCAAACCGCAAACAAGGCGATTTTGAAACCACATTAAGGTTCTTGGCAACTTTTAGTGATCATGAAAGGTTACGCGCTTTAAGGCAGAAGGCAGAAGGTTTTAAAACGTTTTCTTATCCGGGCGTGGGATTTATGACTCAAGAGGCATTGAAGATGGTTTTAATACTGGAAAACGACTGTTAGGTTTAAGTTATTTATATACTGATTCTATTAACAGCATTCAATTGCAGATTTGGGGTATTTGGTTATTTTATGCTGTATTGCTTGATTTAGGAGATGCTATCGCCAAAAAAGCTTTACAAGCTTTGACCAGATTTATCTAGGGATAATTTATTGCGTTTCTTATCATTTTTATAACGCCTAGTTTACGTCGTACTTAGTTATAATTTTGACATTGATATCTACTTTTTTGACTTGTTAGTAAACTTCTTAAAATTACTATTCATAACTCACTTTTAAGTAAATTTTACTTAACATTTCATGTATGGAAAAGACTATAAGTTATAAATAAGATAAATAGTATTTTCAAAATTTTGCAACATTATTTCAAAATAAGTTTAAAGAACCATGTTCAATAAATTCGATTACGTGGCAAAATTAGCATCAGCTTTAACTTTGATATTTTTTTCTATGGCTTTTGTTGCTCAAGCAGACCAAAAAGCTTTTGCTCAAATTGTCAGAAGTGGTACATCAGGCTCTAACAATTGGAAAGAATATGATTCATCTAGACCTGGTTTTGGTATTTATATAGATGTAAATACTAATACAGGATTCACGCAAACTCCAATTTATGTCACATCATTAGCTTGCAATAATCGCTGTTGGGTAACTACGGGTGGTTCAGCAGTTTATAACGCTACACCGAATGGTTTTCGTGTTTATGTTCGTAACGTTGATGGTAGTCCTCTATACCCTACAGAAGCTCAGAGAGATGGTTGGACTATTAATTGGATTGGCACTCGATAATAACTCTCTTATGCCACTCTCGAAAAACATAATCACGTAAAGCTTGTGAAGCTTTATTTATACTACGATCTAAGTTTGAGTCCAACAGGCATCGTTTACATTTACTACCATCTGTGGAACTTCAACACCAGTTGGGACATGTCGTGCAAAGGCTCACTGCTCACCACGTATTTATCAAATACTGGAATGATTACGCTGACTTTTCGGGATATACGTCCTGGGCTTCGTTGACCAAGTAGGTATCGAGCCTATAGCACGGTATGAAAAGGCATAGTGAACGGAACGCTCACTCAATGATTAAGTACCCAATCATGAAGGGGAGCATCTTTTATTACTGATAGGTCAGTAGAAATTAAAAGCAGATAAATTTTAGAGCATCACTGTCGAGTTACAGGTCGTTTGCACCTGGGCAACGCACGCTTGAATGGATTGATCTGAGTAAACTTCAGTAGGTAAACAACGCAAGATAATCATCAGCAAGTCAGCCAAAACTATCGGCGTGCAGAAGTTAAAAACTCGCCGCAGTGCAGTATTAGTAAAGATTGTGGCAACTTCAGCGACGTGTTCTAAGGCATCTTCTGGTGATGATTCTGATTCAGCAATCAACATCGGGAAGTATGTACG